>CALCSH010000471.1 GCA_937893815.1 uncultured Anaerolineae bacterium
TACGCACTTGTACAAGAGAATGCCCGAAAATAGGGGTGTGGGGGGGCTTCGCCCCTACACACCCCTATTTTCGGGATATTTTTTATCGAGTTGCGTAAGTCCTATAATACAGTAAGGGTTTCGCTGAAGACAAAAAGCCTCCCGCAGGGCAGAATACACCACGGGAGGCCTCCGCAACTTCAAGTGCTGTTTCGATCAGCCATCTTCCGGGAAAATCAATTCCTCTTTGCCAGATAACTTATCCTGAATTCGCCGCACAACAATATCGAGATGATTCTTCTTGTGTACAAAATCCAGATCATCGGAGCGAATGGTCAGCACCGGGCAAATATCGAAACTATCCATCCAGTCGTCATAAAATGATTCCAGCAAGGAGAGATAGTCGGCCGTAATGCCGCTCTCCATTGCGCGGCCGCGTTGCTGGATGCGGTTCATCAGCACCGGAACGGAGGCATTGAGATAGATTAACAAATCGGGGGAGGGCAAACTCGCCGTGACGAGACCAAAAAGGCAGCGATAGGCGAGATAGTCGCGCTCGCTGAGATTGCCTAGATGATGCAAGGCGCGGGCAAAGATATAGGCATCTTCATAGATACTGCGATCCGCGATCGTCGATTGCGGGTCGTGCGCCAATTCAAGGTGCTGTTCGGCACGGTGGCCTAGAAAGAACACTTGCAAATGAAAAGACCATTGCCGCATATCAGCATAGAAGTCGGAAAGATAGGGGTTATCCGAAACCGATTCAAATGCCGTACGCCAGCCTAAACGTTGCCCCAGGCGCTCGGTGAGCGAAGTTTTTCCAGCGCCAATATTTCCGGCGACCAAAATAAGACGAGTGACCATAATAACTCCTAAAATTATTGGATCTGAAAGCGAACTCAGTTACTGCGCTGGCCCAGTTTGAGGTACCCGATACCAGTAGTCATACACGCGCTCAAAACCCAATTTCGTATACAACTGGCGGGCGGGCCGGTTATTTTCCATTACTTGCAAGTAAGCCTGCGAAACACCTTGTCGCTGTGCCCAGAGCAACATTGCCGATACCAATTCGGCTGCAAAGCCCTGACGCCGAGAATTGGCCGCAGTGAATATATCGAAAAGTCCCAAATAACCGCCTTGCAACACACCCAACCCGCAGGAGACCGGTTGACCCTGGTGGTGGAGTACGGCCATCAAACGCGGCGCGAGAATAGCTTTTAGAATTTCTCGGTGCAGAGCTTCATTTTGTAACGCAGCCCCACTCATTTGCGTATACAAGCTCAACCAGTCATTCAGGGGCAATACTCGTACTTCATTCGTGGAGGCGGCCTTTTCCTGCCACGCTCGCAAATCAAGCGTCATGACAGTCGTGGGATCCATACGATCGTAACCACGCGCAGCCAGCATCACATCCAGCCCAGGGGGCACGAAGGGCGCTATCAGGCGGAAGATTGGCAGCAAATTTTGGGCCGTATAGATTTTTTCGCAGTAATCGATCTTTTCATATAAATCGAGAACACCAGCATACAACGGATTAATCGAATTGGCACGTTTGGTATACCCATTGGCAAAGCGCAGCACCCAGCCATCATACAGCATCTGATGTACCGCTGGCCAGGCATTCAAGGCGGCTTCTTCAAGTAAATGAAAATTCATCTCCGATGACCCTATTTCATCTCAAAACCGGCATCCATCAAACGCTGCCGCAGTTCGGTGCGGTACGCTTTCGACACTCGCCGGGAAGAATGCTCCAGCCAGCCGTAGGCTTGGGAAAATTTCTGCTCGCCATCGGAAACCTGCCGCCCGCTGTAGATACCCGTCTCGAGCATGGCCTGATCGTATGCCAGGAGTTGCGGACGATCATCGGGTTGGTACTGCTCCCAATGTAATACCGCCTCCAACGGCAGCCGCGGACGAATACGCGGGGCGCGTTCGGGCCATCCCAGGGTCATGCCGCACATTGGAAATACCAGCCGTGGCAGCCCTAACAAATCAATCACCGCCTGCGATTGATTGCGAATCCCGCCGATGCAGCAAATACCCAGGCCAAGCGATTCAGCCGCCAGAGTCGCATTTTGCATCACTAAACTGACATCTACCGCAGCGAGCAGCAAATTCTCAGTATATCCGCTCTCAGCGATATAGCCCTGCATCTCACAGACACGCTCCAGGCGGCTAAGGTCCGCGCACCACGTAAGAAATACTGGAGCCTGTCCAATATGCGCCTGATCGCCGCAAAGCCCCATCAGTTGAAAGCGTTGGGCTTCTTGGGTCGTAACAACCACGCTGTACATCTGCAAATTCGAGGAAGTTGAGGCGCACTGTCCAGCGGCGACAATCGTTTTGATCAGGTCAGTAGATACAGGGTCGGGTTTATAATGGCGCACAGAACCGTGCTGATGAATGCGTTCAATGACAGGGTTGCTCATAGGGAATTCCATTTTTGGGGGTTGGATATTTTGATCAAAGACAATTATGACTCTCTGCAAAAAGCCGATGACGGAGATGTCCGCCGGAATATATGGGGGTGGTGGCTTCGCCACCACCCCCATATATTCCGGCGGGAACACCTGCACGGTAGTTTTTTCAGTGGAGTCAATTATGCTTACACACAAAAATGACCGGACAAATTCGAATCCGGTCATTTTTGTGTGGCACATTCAAATTAAGCGCGGCGACCGCCCTGCAAAGAATCTTGCAGTTTTTGCAGGGCATCCCAATCGCCTTTTGCAGCCAAACCCGCTTGTTCGGGCCAGGTTTCAGGATTACCCAAACGGATACCAGCATCATCGAGAATTTGCTGCAAGGCGTCTACTTCACTCTCAGCCATTTTGGCAAAAGTAGTGATCCCCGCGGCATGGAAGACGCTGGAAATCTTGGGGCCAATCCCCTCAATTTTGGTCAGGCTATCGGGAGTAGCTGGCACTTCAGGTTCAGGAGCAGGCTCCGGCTTTTCTTCGTGAGCGTGCATGTCCACTTCTTCCCCGCTTTTCCTGGCATTCGCCATCGCAGCGAAAACCACAATCAATACGACGATCAAGAAGAGCAGCAGCCACACCCAAAGAGGTAATCCTGCGCGCTGGAGCAAGGCTCCACTTAGAAAAAGACTCGACATCATGAGTACACCTCCATCAGATAAAGTGAAATATCGTCTTCTAGAGTGTACCGGAAAATAATAAATTTAACCAGCCAGGTTTATTCGATTGTATCAGGCAACCAGATCGTGAAGCAACTTCCTTCCCCTGAAATTCCTGAGCTTTCCAGTTGAATTTCTCCCCCATGAATATCGACCAGTTCTTTAGCAATGGACAAGCCCAACCCTGTTCCAGAAATACCGCATTGCGTCCTGCTGCGCCCGCGATAAAAGCGGTCAAAAATTTTTGGTTGTTCATCTACTGTAATACCAATACCGGTATCCGCGATGCTGAAACCGGCCCATAAATGGTCATTCTGGTTGCGCCGTAGTGTTGACAATGTAATTGAGCCGCCGGAGGGTGTGTAATTAATAGCATTGGTCAAAATCGTACTGATAATCTGGCTGATCATCGTTCGATCGGCGGCCACCTTGGGCATTGTTTCATCCAGATGAGCAAGAATCACTAACCCACAGCTTTCGGCTAGTGAGCGTCGGTCAGCGACAAATTCGTTGATCAATTGGTTGAGGTCAAGCGAAGATTTCTGCAGCTGTATGTGTTTTTGATCAATGCGGGAAATTATTAACAAGCTCTCGATCAACTCGGTTAAACGAGCGGTCTCACGCTTGAGCACATCCAAATATTTGTTCGCAGATTCGGGATTTAAGGACAATAAATCATGGTTGAGGCGAATATTGCTCAATGGAGAACGTAATTCATGAGAGATATTGGATATAAATTCATCTTTCACCCTACTCAGTTTTTCCAATTCCGTGTTCGCCGACTGTAATCTCGTGTTCAGCAAGTTCAACTGCTCATTCGCCTCTTTAATTCTGCTTTGGGCATATTTCCGCTCGGTAACATCATACAACACGAGCAAAGTACCGGTAAGTTCACCCGATACGTCTTCGAGTTGGACGCCTTTGATTTCAATATCGCGTTTTATACCTCCAGTGACAAGTTGGATTTCTATCAGAGTGCCATTCCCATTGAGTTTTCGAAACAAATTCGTTTCTGCAGGAAGAATGGAAGAAACATTTATACCTATAGCATTTGATTCGTCATAATTCAAGTATTCCAATGCAATCGGATTAATATCCACCACGCGCTGATGCGCATCCAATACTAGAACGCCATCGTGAATATTCTCAATCAATACTTCTCGCGCAACAGGAACAATATCAAATAATTTAAGGCGAAATAACCCCCAAACTATAATTAGATTTCCAATAATTACAGTAAAAAATGAAATGTCATACCCAAAGATGACGCCCATTTTCATCAAGGACAGAATTACTCCACCGAATGGCACAGCGGTACCCAAAAGAATTGCGTATATTTGGGAACGAAATTTATTACGAACGGAAAATATTTGTGATAACAATATCGATTCACCGACCAAACCAATACCTAGACTATAGAAAATCATTAGCCAGGTAATTCGTGGCATTTTATATTGCAATATTTCGTAGGGGGAAATATAAACAATCGATCCAAACGGATATATTAAATGATGGGCAGGATCACTATAAACAAGTAAGATAAATAAAATCGGCCAAGCGAAAAGTAATGTCCACATAACTTGACGAAAGTGTAATTGCTGCCGCACGAATACAAAACTAAAATTTAACAATGCTAAGGGGCCAAATGCGGTGGCAATAAACCGCAAATTCCCCCACATCAGCTTTGTACCTGCATCCGCACTGATCAACTCAAGCATATAAGTAAGAGCATACAAATCTCCAAAAAACATGAGCCACCACAGCGCTAATGCTCCTCTAGTGCTGCGGCGCATCCACACAAGCACTAACACGACAACTGAAACAACAATCGCCACAATATAGGGTAGCATTGAAATCAAAGATGTGTTCTCCATATGGTATATATCCGCCTGAGGAAACTGGAGTAAATCATTACTGAAAAATGTTCGAAAACAAGATTGAAGGGCAAAAGCAACGCATACAACCCAATTTTCGATATCATTCTAAAAAATATCGTAAACTCAGGGTAACTGATATACTACGCTATTACATTACAGTATCATACCAAATCATTCTGTTGATTGCACGTGACAAGTGTAATATGCCACGACAATTGCCTATATTGGCACACTACATTTTGAAGGAGAGTGTGTAGCTGATCTTCCTTTACACACCGGGGTGCGATCAAGATATTGCATATTTGGGTCCACTGAAAAAACTCATTTACCGCAGAGTTCGCAAAGTGCGCAGAGAAA
>CALCSH010000472.1 GCA_937893815.1 uncultured Anaerolineae bacterium
AACACCCGCCACACCCCCAAATCTGGGAACCTCCACGCAAAGTCTCAAAGAGCCTCCTTGTGTATTGACAGGTTAGCAAGTTGCAGGTTAAAGAACTCAACACGCAACCTGCAAACTTGCTACCTTTCATCCGTTCCGGTGTAATTTCCCGGTGCGTTTGGCATACTTCTCGGCTTGTTCAAAAACCCACAGCCCGGAGGGTATGGCGATGATTCCCATCAGCAAGGCCGGCCACATATAGGGCCACAAGTCGATGGTGCGGGTTCCATCCAGCAGGGAATGCCGAACTCCCTCGAGCACATAGGTCGCAGGGCTGAAGATGGCGATTTTTTGCAAGAACATCGGCAGCACTTCGACAGGGTAGTACACGCCCGATACCAGCAGCAGCAAGGCGATCACGATATGTGTCATCTGTGCGCCGCGTTCGGGGAAGAGCAGAGGTAGTGTGGAAGACATCACGCTGACCCCAATGAATGACAGGCAGCCCGCCAGTAGCATCAGTGTGCCGCCCCACAGGTTGGCTGTGCTCAAATCGAGATCAAAGATCAATACTGTTACGCCGAGGATCACCCCGGTGAAAAATAAACTGTAGAGCACTGCCCAAATGGTCTGCCCGGCCATGTGTGTCAAGCGTCGTACGGGAGCCATCAAGGTATATTCGATGGTGCCTTCCCAGCGTTCAATACTGATCAACTCCGTGATCCAGTAGAAGATCGAGGATAGATAACGCCAAACCAGCGTTCCGATCACAAGGTACAGTACCAGAAAATGGCCATCGACATTGCTACTGCCGCCCAAATATTCCATGCCCATGCCGATAAAACTTACCGACAGGCTGTTGGCAATTGAGTAGACCATCCAGACTAATTCCCAGGTCCAGTAGCGTTTGACCAGATTGGCGTTGCGCTCCATAAAAGCATAGGATGCGCGTAGCTGGTGTAATACAGGTGAGATTGTTGTCATTGTGTTAAACCTTTCAGCTTTGGACACGAATTTAGAAGAGTAGACGGATATTTAACGTTTTTCGTCCGTGTTCATCCGTAAAATCCGCGTCCAACTCATTTGTCGTGTTCTTCGTCTTTTAATGTGCGCCCGGTCAATTCCATGAAGACATCTTCGAGTGTGGTTTCATGCCCATTGGTATTCGGGACGAGTTTCTTCAGGTTGGCAGGTGTATCCAGCGCGACGACAATGCCTTTATCCATAATGGCAACCCGGTCGCAGAGAATATCCGCTTCGAGCATGTCATGCGTGGTTAGCAACATCGTGGTACCGTACTCGTCGCGCAGTTCTTCAATCACAGCCTGCACCTCGCGCTTTGAGCGGGGGTCCAGCCCTGTGGTGGGTTCGTCGAGCAGCAGCAGGCGCGGCTTGGAGAGCAACGCGCGTGCAATAGCAACTTTTTGCTGCATGCCGCGCGACATCTCTTCCATTGGACGGTAGATGGAGCGATCTTCTAATCCTAGCCGCGTGAGAATCTCGACAATCTGTTTTTTGGTTTCGCCTCCGGCCATGCCGTAAAGTCGAGCACCATATATCAGATTCTCCATCGGCGAGAGCTTCTTGAAGAAACTGGCTTCCACCGATACGCGGTTGATCAGGCGCTGTACTGCGAGTGAATCGTTGACGACATTGTAGCCAAAGATATGAATATCGCCGCTATCGGGCAGCAGCAAAGTCGCCATCAGGCGAATCAGCGTTGATTTTCCGGAACCATTCGGCCCGAGCACGCCAAAAATCTCGCCTTCTTCAACGTCAAATGAAACCCGATTGACGGCGATGGTTTCCTGCTTTTGCCCTAGTTTTTTCTTGTGCCCATTGCCACTCAAATTCTGATTGGCAGGTTTATTTTTGCCAAAATCGCGCGCGCGTTTCCAGATTGGCGTGCCGGGCTTGCCGAATTTCTTGTGAATATTGTTGACAATAATCGCTTGCGTCATCTTCTTCATTCCTTATTAAGCTTGCTTGTTGATAATTTCATCAT
>CALCSH010000473.1 GCA_937893815.1 uncultured Anaerolineae bacterium
ATGACTCTACTGCAAAAAACCTTCACCGCTGAGAACGCGGAGAGCGCAGAGTTTTAAAAGTGCGAAATCGGCAAAAAATCTCGGCGTTCTCTGCGCACTCTGCGGTGAAAATGTCTTTTTGCAGTGGAGGCTACAATACTTTCGAAAAGGGGCGCCCGCTTGCGCAGGCAGGCGCCCCTCTGGGAGAATCGGCTCTTTAGAATGGAATGTCGTCATCGGCCTCGGGGGCTGACATTCCACCAGATTGGAAGGCATCCTCTTCGCCGCGGGTTGATAAGAATTGTACGGATTGGGCTGTGATTTCGAAAGATGCCCCGGAAGTGCCGTCATTGCGCTGGAAGATGCGTGGGCCACCGGTCTGGCGGTCAGCCGTCAGACGCCCCTCGATCAGCACCTTGCTGCCGCGTTTTAGATATTGGTTGCAGGTTTCGGCCTGACGTCCCCACGCCGAAACGCGGAACCAGATGGTTTCATCCACGCGCTGCCCATCGGAGCCTGTATATCGGCGATTGGTGGCGACAGAGAAATTAGTCACGGCCTGACCGCTGGGGGTATAGCGCATTTCCGGCTCGCCCCCCAAATTACCCACAATGATAATTTTTTGGAACATGAGAATCTCCTTTGCAGTTGTGGTGAGTGGCCTGTCATTAAGTTTCCGAGCGATTGCCGCCCGGTGCAGTGCCTGAGTTACTCACCCGTTAATGGAAATAGAATTTACCCTACCGAGAAAAAAGTTCACCATCGCATGAATTCCACAATGGATACCTGTTGATGGTATGAGAAATTCTATAGAACAATTGTACTCGAATCTCGATTGTACGTAAATTAGCGCATGATGGGTTTTTCGACTCCGGCATCAGATACCCCTGCCGTTTTTCTTCAACAATCTTTTCTACCACGCTCGGGCCTGTTGAAACAATTGCCTCAGAGGATAGAGCGCCTTCATTTGCAGCGACAAGTTCGTGGTACGCGTGCGTGGATACTGGAACACGCGCGAACCTGCGGGCAAGATTTCTGCTTCTCGGCGGAACTCGCCGCGGGCCATAAATCCACAAAATAGGATTTCCATGCCATACACCCAGATATTGCCCCAATCCAGCGGCGGGACCACAAGCGTTTCTTCCAGCACAGGGCTGTGAATACCTACCAGACCATCGGGGAGGTTGGGGCTGTGCAGTGAATTCAGAGCGAAGAATGTTTGCCGGGTGGTGGTGCGTTTGCCAGGCTGGAGCATCAGTTGTTCCTTTTGTGATGCGTGCGCCTGATCCTGACCGTTGAGTTCAACTTTCAGAATTCGGCTGGCATTGCTCTTCAGGCTGAGCCTACCCATAGTTTGCCATTTTCGGGGGCGTGCCCAGTGTTTGGGCAGCGCGTGGATCATATATATCGGTTGCTGAACTTCAATCGCTTTTTGGAGCGTTTCGTAATTGGGTGTCAACAGGGTGTTGAGAAAAGCAAAAATGTAGAGATCCGTGTCGCTGCTGCGCTCCGATGCAATTTGATCCACAGGCACTAAGGCTTGCGCCGCCAATAATGCCTCGGGCCGCTGGCGTACCTGGCTAATGCGTTCTTTTTGAGTGAGTAAAAAACTTTTAATATCGCAGCGCCGTCCGCCAATGGCAATATCGTAACGGTCGGGATCGGTGAAGGGCGTAGCTCCAAGATTATCGTGTGGGATTTGTTCTTTTGTGAGTAAGCGCCGGAACGCCAACTCCACCCCCACACCGGCTACAATGCGTTGCAAACGCTTCACCGGCGAAGTGCCCATTCGGTTATAGGTGAAGTGTAGCGACTTGCAGGCATAGGTAATACCTGCCTGGGTCATATCGGGTGTGTAGGGGGCGGAAATAAAATCAGAGGCGGTTAGCATAATCGCCAATCATTCGTTGCGAAATTGCAAACAATAATGATGAAAGGTATTACTCACCCAGGCATTGCCCATGCCGTATGGAAACAGACGAATATTATCCTGACACCAGATTTTTTCGTCTTTGAGCATGTACGTGCCATCCAGACGTCGGGCCAAATCCCAGGCCAGGGGGTATATTTTGCCACCTTTCTTCACATTTTTAACAATAATCGTCAAGTAGGCTTTGGATTTCAGAAAGGGTTTCATTTTGATGTATATCCGCACCAACCTATTGAGAAAATGTTCGTAATCGGGGATATTGCCGAGATCGTCGGGATGATCGGAATAAATAACATCCAGGGAATCATCTTGGCGACGTTTTTGTTGGGTTTCTGCGCCTTTCGCATTGAGCATATCCCAATAAGGAGGGGATGTGATTACGTAATCGATAGGGGGAATATCATGGGCGGGGAGAATCTTCGTCATCTGGGTGGAATCGCCGGTGATGACTTCGGCAATCAGCGGGTCGACGGTATCCCCCAGGGTTTGGCGTTCTTCCAGCAGCATTTGTCGCGCTATTTCTGCATAGGCGGGATTTAGTTCAATACCATAGCTATGCCGCCCCGAGCGCAATGCAGCAATCAGCGTGCTGCCGGTGCCGGCCATCGGATCGAAAATAACCTGATCTTGTTTGGTGAAAAATTCGATGAATTCCTGCACCAGTGTTTCCGGGTATTTGGCCGGATGTTGCAACACATCTTTTTTGCGCGGGGGTGGGTTATGCACAAACCACGATTTCTGGAACTTGAGCCAGTCTTTGGTATCGAGGTCGTTTAATCGGTTGCGGTATTTTCGTGTACTCATAATTAGGCTTCATTCGACGGCCCTGAGCAGCGCCGCATTCAAAGCTTTCGCCGCCATGACGCGAAGGGCACGCAATTTCATTCTCTTTACCTTGTATTCTTAGCGACTTCGCGGTTCAGGAGTAGTGCTATGGTTCAATGCGGTATATCACTAAATCCGAGAAGCTGGCGGTGACGGCGTTCTCGCCTGCGGAGCGCACAAAAACGCCAATTGCGCCGCCGATCAGCGATGGATCGCTGACGCTGAATTGAAACTGTCCATTGATGAAAAAACGCATTTCCCTGCCCGCTGCCCATACCCCGATCCGCGAAGAACTGGGGGCTGCCGAAGGAACCGCCGCGCTAACCATCCATCCCTGCGCCGATGAAGCACTTCCATTGATCACCCGATCCAGACGGACCTGACCATTGCACGAGAGCGAGAAGCGGTAAAAATTGGTGGGGTTATTGTAACGCAAGAGCAGGCCGTATTCATCGAAAGCGCTGCATAAACTGGGGCTGGTGGTGATTTCAGCATAAAAATCGTTGAAAAAATACTCTTCTTGCACACTAAATAGGTAGCCTTTGGGTTGCGAAAGTGCCATCGTGATCTCATGGTTGGCGATTGAAATGCTGCTATTGGCAGTTGTGAGCAGCGTCCAGCCCGCGGAGGTGGCGAAATCATCGCCATATACTTGCGCGCCCACCGCCGGGAGGAGTACCGGCGTTTCGCTGGGGAGCAACGTCGGGCCGGGCGTCGGCGTCTCCGTGGCCGGGAACCAGATCACCGTGGGGGTCGCCGTTTGTGTTGGCGTGGGAGTCTCCGTGGGGAAGGTGGGCATGGCTTCCATTGGCAGACAGGCGCTCAAGGATAAAAATATCAGTGTTGCAATCAGTCTTCTCATAGAAAGAAAATGTGGCTCTTTGAGACTTTGCGTGGAGGTTCCCAGATTTGGGGGTGTGGCGGGTGTG
>CALCSH010000474.1 GCA_937893815.1 uncultured Anaerolineae bacterium
GTTGCCCGCGCAATTTATTGGGAGATGTTAGAAAACGATTACCATTATGTATTACTGGATATTGCCTCCCATAAACCAGCGGATGAGATTCGCACGCGTTTCCCCCAAATTTATGCCCGTTGCATGGAAATGGATATTGATATCACACGGCGGCCGATTCCGGTGGTGCCAGCGGCGCATTATTTCTGTGGTGGTGTGCTGGTAGATTTATGGGGGCGTAGTTCGATTGATGGTTTATACGCAGTGGGCGAAGTTTCTTGCACTGGCGTACATGGCGCCAACCGTCTGGCGAGTACATCTTTGTTGGAAGGATTGGTTTGGGGGGATCGTGCGGGTCGTTATATTCGTCAGCAGCCATCTGACCAGCCTATCACAGAGCCGGATATTCCTCCCTGGGATGATGCCGGGCTGCTTTACGACGCTGACCCAACGCTTATCCAGGGCGACATGCAGACTATCCGTAACCTGATGTGGCATTATGTGGGTTTGGTGCGCAATGAATACCGCCTCAAACGTGTGATCCGTGAGTTACGTCATCTCTGGTTGGAGATCGAAGATTTTTACCGCAAAACTCGCTTGAGTGATGGTTTGCTTGGTTTGCGTAACTCCGCCCAGGTGGCGCTGATTGTTGCGCGTGCTGCTCATATGAACTCGGTTAGCCGGGGGAGCCATTACCGGGATGACCGGGAAGGAAGAAAGAAGACGGAAGACAGGTGATCTCTGCCCATCTCCGGTCAGTTATTACTCTATCCAATCGAAGGTTCTGGTTACGGCCTTCTTCCAGCCAGTATATAATTTTGCGCGTTGATCCGATTCCATGCCAGGCTGCCAGCTTTTGGCAATTTGCCAGTTGGCGCGCAAATCATCTGTGTTGCCCCAGAACCCTACGGCCAGTCCGGCGGCATAGGCTGCACCCAGAGCGGTTGTTTCCGCCACCACCGGGCGCACGACTGGCACACCGAGGATATCGGCCTGGAATTGCATCAACATCTGATTGGCGACCATGCCGCCATCCACTTTGAGCGATTGCAACTTTACACCGGAGTCTTGCTGCATAGCATCCAGCACTTCGCGGGTTTGGTAGGCGCTGGCTTCCAACGTCGCGCGGGCGATATGGCCTTTGTTGACATAGCGTGTCATCCCAACAATTGCACCACGCGCATCTGAGCGCCAGTAAGGGGCGAACAGGCCGGAAAAGGCGGGCACAAAATAGATACCGCCGTTATCTTCCACCGTTTTGGCTAATTCCTCTATCTCGGGGGCTGACTGTATAATCCCCAGATTGTCGCGCAGCCATTGCACCAGCGCACCAGTGATGGCAATGGAGCCTTCCAGGGCGTATACAGCCGGTTGGCTGCCAAATTTGTAGCCTACTGTAGTCAGCAGTCCGCTCTTTGATGGGACAATTTCTATCCCGGTGTTGAGCAGCATAAAGCAGCCCGTGCCGTAGGTGTTCTTGGCTTCGCCGGGGCTGAAACAGGTTTGACCAACCAGCGCGGCTTGTTGATCGCCCAGGTCGCCACACACGGGGATAGATGCCCCAAAGGGGCCTTCGGGCGATGTAGCCCCCCAGGTTTCGGGGTCGCTGGATGGCACGATTTTGGGTAGCATGCCCTTCGGGATGCCGAAAATCCCCAATAGTTCGTCATCCCACTCCAGGGTTTCTAAATTCATCAACAGGGTGCGGCTAGCGTTGGTCACATCGGTGACATGCGCGCCGGTCAGGTTCCAGATTAGCCAACTGTCGATCGTGCCGAAAATGGCATCGCCAGATTTGGCCGCCGCGCGCAGCCCCTCCACGTTATCCAGCAGCCATTTGACTTTTGGCCCGGAAAAATAGGTTGCCAGTGGCAGGCCGGTTTTGGCGCGGAAGCGGTCTTGGCCGCCTTGTTCGGCGAGTTGATCACAGATTCCCTTTGTGCGTGTATCTTGCCAGACGATGGCGTTGTAATAAGGCTGCCCGGTATGCCGGTTCCAGACGATCGTGGTTTCGCGCTGGTTAGTGATTCCCAGACCGACGACGGAAAACGAGAGATCGGTTCCACCGATTGCCTCACGAACGACTTCTTGCGTGCGTTCCCAAATTTCGATGGCATCATGTTCCACCCAGCCCGGTTGCGGATAGATTTGTTGGTGCTCCTTTTGAACCACGCGGACGACCTCTCCGCGACGGTTGAAGAGCATACAACGCGTGCTGGTGGTGCCCTGATCGATAGCGGCGATATAGTTCGACATGATGCATCCTTTGTGAATTCAGTGATGGGAGACGGGAGACAGATGACGGACAATTCCCGTCTCCTGTCTCCCGTCTTCGGTCATTTGTTGGCAATTAACTTTTGAATGGCGAGAACGTTAAGCAGCGCCTTTGGCGCAAATGACGATTTGTTGGCGAATTCCTGATCTTTGCTGCCGTCGGTGCTGCGTTCGGAGCAATGGGCATTGGCGCCATACGGCCCTAACCCATCGATGGTGGGGAGTGCCTGCCAGATGGCATTGCCATCGCTCAGGCCGCCGCGTTCTTCACGTTCAACGGTGATGCCAATATCGTCGCCCGCTGCCTGCCATACGGCGAGTAAGTTTTCGGTTCCTGGATTTTTTGGCCAGGGAGCGGATTGCTCACTGAGTTCAATAGTGACGGAACATTGGTAATTACCATTGTGATTCGAAACCTGGGCCTGATTCTGCAATTCCAGCATTTTCTGCACCCCGGCGTCAAACACATCTGAGGAGAAGGCGCGCATTTCGACGGTAGCCTGGGCCTGATGTGGTACCCGGTTGACGACCGTGCCCCCGGAGATGGTACCCACATTGAAAGTCAGGTCTTGCTCATAATTGGTCAGCGCGGCAATTTGTTGTACGGTATGCGCCATTTGGACGATGGCATTGGCCCCCTCGGGATGATTCGACCCGGCATGTGAGGCTTTGCCCTCCACGCTAACCTTGTAGGTGGCGCGCCCTTTGCGGGCGGTGACCAGTTGGAAGCCGGTTTTGGTGCGTACTCCGGCCTCAACCACCAACGCTGCCAGAGCGTTTTCCCCAAGTTCTTCCAGACACAACTCGCCGAAATCATCAGAGAGACGCTCTTCGGCGGCATTGAGCAGTAATACCCATGTGATCGCGTTGAATTCTTGCGGCGCAAATTTTTGCAAGGCTTCCAGCGTCATCAGCATCATCACCGTGCCGCCCTTACAATCGTTAGTGCCGGGGCCATAAAGCCGGTCGCCGGATTCTCGCCAGGAGAAATCATGCGCGGTCTCTTCATCGGGTGGGAAAACGGTATCAAGATGTGAAATCATCCCGATTGTTTTTTTCGATGTGCCGGGGCGGGTGAGAATAAGATGTTTGCCGTAGTGAGGGTTATTTGCCTGAATGTGCCTGGCGTGAAAACCCAATGGAGCAAAAACCTTGGCAGTCAGCTCCCCAAGCTTGTTTACCCCATCGGGATTGCCTGTGAAACTGTTGATTTCGACCATACGGCGTAACAGATTGACATAGTCTGTGAGTTTTTCTTCGGTGAAATTTTGGATGTTGGAGAGCATGATTACCTTCAGTAATATGTGTTTGGGGATGATTCGAGTCCCCCAATTTATAACACGACTCAAGCGGAAGAAGTCAATTTTGTGCTAGAAATGGGATTAGATTTGCGAGAAAAGAGGAGAGCGATGTGCGCCGCACACCGCTCTCCTCTTTTCTGTTAATTCTGACACTGCGGACAGAGATAACAAGCCCCACCAAGATAAACGATCTTCTGGATTTCTGCCCCGCAGTTCGGGCAGGGAGTCTTGGCGCTTTTGCTATCCATCAGGCGGATATAGCCCCCCTTTTGACCATACAAATCAACTTCATCGTAGCGCCCGCCAAGCTCGATGGCATCAGCGACGGTGAAGTTGATTGCATCATAGAGCACACGTCGCTCGTCTGGGCTGATGTTTTTGGTTTTGCGTTTGGGGCTGAGTCTGGCGTGGTAGAGGATATCCTGCGCGATAGCGTTGCCCAGCCCGTTGATACAGTTGGGAGTCACATAACCGGTTGCGACCAGAAACCCCTTAATCCCTTTGGACGTTTTCTCGGGATATTCATCCAGCATTTCATTGAATCGCTCAAAGGTGAAAGCCGGATCAAGCGGTGGGGTACCGGCTTCTTCGTTGGGGCGCTCGCTAAACTGGGAGTTATCCAGCAGCCGGACGGCTCCCCACATTTGCAGCGCGTATGTCAGTGCTGAACGCCCGCTTATGGACGCGGCGAATAGTGGGAATGATTCTTGCGGTCTCTGATCGAATGGCGATATTCGCTTTCATGCTTTATGCCAGTGTGTCAAGCCATTTTTCGACAGCTTCGATATGTTCGACGTAGTGCCAATGCGTATTGGAAAAAATCAAAACCTGGAAGGTTAAATTTCCGGCCCAATCGAAGGGCAGTGGTTGGGGCAACCGTTCCGCATCCAGCACCTCGATTTGCTCAATAAATTCGGCGTGTGTCTTGTGAAAGGCTTCCATGACTTTTGGGAGGGGAGCAGCCTGGTTGTTTTCGTATACCTCGGCATTGAAGGCATCCACAAAACTATCACCCTTGATGGCTGGGTATTTCAACGGCTCACCGGTTTGGGCGGCATGGATGCGATCCATCGCCAGCCATTCCCAGGCCGTGATGTGGGCCATGATGTCTTTGAGACTCCAATCATCCATAGCGCCGGACTGGATTAACTGCTCTGCGCTCAGGCTGGCGATGATTTCATTGAGTTCATTCCAGGAGCGGTGGATAGTTTCGAGTAGTTCTGATTTGGACGGGGAAGGTGTCATGTGATCTCCTGTAACCCCCGCAGATTTTGGGAGCCTGCGGGGGCTGGTTGAATTAACTGATCAATGCTTCGAATTTATCTACGTAGTTTCCCAACACGGCGAAGGCCTGCTCAACTGGCTTGGGAGTAGTCATATCGACACCGGCCATTTTTAACGCATCCAGTGGATACAGGGAATTTCCGGCTTTCAGGAAATTGAGATAATTCTCTGCAGCGTCAGGCTTTGCCTGCAAAACATCAT
>CALCSH010000475.1 GCA_937893815.1 uncultured Anaerolineae bacterium
GGGTTGGGATTTGATCCCGAAGCCGATTTTGGCCCCGGGCGACTGAAAGTCGGACTAGTGGAAGGCCGGTTCCTGGAACCCGGAGATCGTGATGTCATCCTGGCAGATGCCAGCTATGCCACCCAGAATGAGCTAGCCCTGGGGAACAGCGTTGCGATTGCGGGCCGCAATTTTGAGATCATCGGCCTAATCGATACAACCCGCGCCGGGCAAGTTGCTAACGCCAATCTCTACCTGCCCCTGGCCGATGCCCAGGCCATGTCCGCGGTCGCGCCCAGCGTGCTATCCGTTCACGATATGCGCCCCGACGACGCCAACCTGCTCTTCATCAAAGCCGAGCAAACCCAGGCCGAAGCTGTTGTTGCAGGGGCTGAAAAAATCTTGGGAGAAGACGCCCTGGTCTCTTCAGCTGAGTCCTTTGGTGAGCAATTAGGCAGCTTATTCGCGCTGATCGACCGCTTTGGCATCCTGGTTGGCCTGGCAGCTTTTCTATTTGCCGCAGCGATCTTGTTGCGCTCCATTGCCGCGGGAATATGGGAACGGCGGCGAGAGATTGGCATGATGCGGGCCGTGGGATGGCGGCGAAGCGATATCATCCGCTACATCCTGGCCGAAACAATCGCCGTGTCGCTGGCGGGCGGAGTCGTTGGGCTGGCCCTGGCTGGCGCAATCACCCTGGTGATGAGCCGTGCTACAGTGACCGTTCCGATCCCCTGGGAACTCAGCCCTACCCCCCATTTTTTCCCTGGCGGCGCTACAGATTTTTCCGTTGTCGTGCCACTGGCGGCGCAAATTACCCCCGCGCTGGCGTGGGCAGCCGTCGGCTTGGCCCTCGCGGCCGCAGCGCTGGTGGGTTTATGGCTGCCAAATCGTATTGCCGGAATCAAACCGGCGGAGGTATTGCGAAGTGAGTGATTTACTAACAGCACAATCCATGCACAAATCCTTTGGAAACGTACAAGCTGTGCGCGATGCCAGTTTGCAGATTGCGCCGGGAGAGATCGTAGCTCTCATGGGCCGTTCTGGCTCGGGCAAGACCACAATGATGCACCTGCTCGCCGGGTTAGAGAAACCCACTTCGGGTCGTATCCTTTACCAGGAGCAGGACATCACCCCCTTGGATGAAGACGCGCTAGCCCTCTGGCGGCGCGCTAACATCGGCCTGGTTTTTCAGGCTTTTCACCTGATCCCCACCCTATCTGCCCTGGAAAATGTGGCCTTTCCGCTTTATCCTGACAAAATTTCAGCATCGGAACGCAAAGAACGTGCCCTGGCCCGTTTAGAGCAGGTTGGCTTAGCGCAACGCGCGGACCATCAACCATCAAAACTCTCAGGCGGGGAACAACAGCGCGTGGCTATCGCCCGCGCCCTGGTCAACACACCTGGCCTGATCTTGGCTGATGAACCCACCGGCAATCTGGATAGCCAGACCGGGGATGAAATCTTGAACCTGTTCCATGAACTGCGTCGGGAAGCCGGGGTTTCGTTTTTGATCGTGACCCACGACGACAAGGTGGCAGCAACGGCAGACCGAATACTTGTGATGAAAGATGGGGAAATACAGTAAACAGTGTTCAGCCAATATCGTTAAGTTAAGGTGCAACGCACTTGATTCGGTCGCAATTTGTTAGATGAAATGCCGATTTTGCCATGGTATCTCAAATTTGTGTTCGTTCTAACTAAAGTGCGTTGCACCTGCAGTTATCAGTAAAAAACAATAATGAAGGAAGTATCAATGAAGAATCAAACAAGTAATAAAGTAAGTCCGAAGGTGAAACGCTGGCTATCAAAAACAATAACTCTGGCAACCCTGGCACTTTTGCTACTCATTTTGGCAGCATGCAGCAGCGCATCACCGCAAACCGCGTCGCAGGGTGCCGATGTGCCAGAGGGTGCGGTATTGGTGGAAATTGCCTATCTTGGCCACGGCCCGGTGCGTCCTATTCTGGCCGAGTTTGATGCTTTGGTGGCCGAATACGGCGACAGCGTCGCCGTGCTGCATTATGATTTTGGTACCCCCGAAGGCGAGGCCTTTGCCGAAGAACGCGACCTCACCGATCACACTCCCATTGCTATTTTTGTGAACGGCGAGATGGAAGTTGAACTCGATGGACGCGCGGTCAAGTTTTACAGCTTCCCCCAAGGACAGGGCACAGACGTAGTGCCCGATGGTGTCTGGACGATGGCTGATTTGCAGGCTGTTCTCGATTTGGCAACGGCCGAGTAATGGGGACTTATATTAGCGCTGAGATTCGTCGTCGCCCCGGCCGCTCCCTGGGAACACTGCTGGGAGTTGCCCTCGGCGTGGCACTTTTCGTCGCCTTGATCGCCGCAGGAACCGGTTTCCAAGAGGCTGCTCGCCTGCCGCTATCCGGGATCGGGGCAGATATTCTGCTCAGTCGTCCGGTTATCGAGACGCAAGTAGCAACGCCACAAACCACGCGCGGTGTGCGTCAGCCCTTTGGCTTGGCCCCGCTCAACTTGGATGAGTTAGACTCCGTGGGTGCCATCCCCGGGGTCAGCGCGGTCAGCGGCGGCTTGCTGCTTTGGGATTTTGGCGCCAACAGCTAC
>CALCSH010000476.1 GCA_937893815.1 uncultured Anaerolineae bacterium
ATCTCGATCTGGTGCAACAATACTCCACACGCGTGATCGGTCTGCGGGGTGGCGAAATTGTCTATCAGGGCAGCCGCGCAGATATTCGGGCCATGAGCGATGCCGAATTCAAAGAGATTTATGGTGAAGAGGCTGTGCGCGTCAGTGCCGGCCTTGAAGGAAATCTACAAACCAACGCGGGAGGTGCAGTATGATCGACAACCCCAAAAAGCCTGCTCGTAAATCTGGCGAAGCGCGCAAAAGCAGCCTGGTTTCACCAGCGGTTGCGGCTATTCTTTCATTACTGCTCCCCGGCCTGGGTCAAATATTCGCGCGCGCCGCCCGGCGCGGTTTGCTGCTGCTCTTCGCCATCGCCAGCGGTGCTGGGCTAACGTTATGGCGCTTCAAACTGGCCGCCCCGCGCGATGAGGGTTGGGTGGATATTATCAAGAAAGGCTGGCATCTCGATCCATTTCTGATTGCAGTCACCATTCTTCTCGGCCTGCTCTATATCTGGATTGCTGTCGATGCCTACGCAATTGCCAAGCATCGCGAACGCACGCCCGTTGGCATTTTTTTCCTACTAATTGCGCTTTTCTTCGCGCTCGGTTGGCAGATCGGCCAAATTGACCTGGTAACGCTCGTCACCCAGGCCGACGAAGCTGGGCCACCACTGGGACGTGTAGCATGGCCGTGGGAAAAAGCATTTTCTCACGACGAAACCATACTGGCAGCCTATGCTGAAATTCAAGTACCCTGCACCGATGAAGCCTCACCAGCGCCCAATCAGGTCACTGGCAGCGAGCCTGTTCTGGCGGCCACACCCACCTGTGGCACGTTGACCTCCCAGGAGGGCGACATCGGCACAACGCTGCACCTGGAGGGCTATAATTTTGCCCCAGACATTGAAACCGATATCAAATGGAAAGACCCTATCGGGAATATTTTCCGTCAACGGCAAGAGGGCGAATATGTAAAAGTAATGCCTGACGCCGACGGTCGTTTTGCCGTTGATATTGTCATGCCCTATCGTCTGCTACCCCCCAGTGCCACAGAACCCTTCTATGTGTGGACAGTCTTCGGCGAGCAAACCGCAGCGGTAGGCGCGGCCCACCTGAGTTCAGATTTCAAGCTGGTCGTCGAGAAAATGATCGAAACCATTTTCATCGGCATGATGGCAACCCTGTTCGGCGTTGTGCTGGCTGTGCCGGTTAGTTTCTTTGCCGCTCGCAACCTGATGTCGGCCTCGCCCATCACCATGGCAATCTACTATCTCACGCGCGGCATCCTCAATATCATCCGCGCCATCGAGCCGATCATCTGGGCCATCATCGCCGTGATCGTCGTCGGGCTTGGCCCCTTTGCCGGTATTCTGGCGCTGGTCTTCCACTCCATCGCTGCGCTGGGCAAACTCTACTCCGAAGCCATCGAGTCGATTGACCCCGGCCCCATCGAGGCCATCCAGGCCACCGGGGCTACCTGGCTGCAAACTGTGGTCTACGCTGTCGTGCCACAAATTGTTCCGCCCTTCGTATCGTTCACCATCTATCGTTGGGACATCAACGTGCGCATGTCCACAATCATCGGTTTGGTGGGCGGCGGCGGTATCGGTTTCTTGCTGGTG
>CALCSH010000477.1 GCA_937893815.1 uncultured Anaerolineae bacterium
GATGCCAGCACCTGATCGTCAATCGAAAATGCGCCGGTATCCTGGAAATTATCTGCGATCAGCACCCCGAAGATTTCTTGACCGGACTGAATCGGCATCGCCATCGCTGAAATTGGCAGATTCCCGCCGACAGCTTCACGATAAAGCAGCAACTCTTCCTGGCCCAGGTGATAATGTTGTGAAAAATTCACTTCATTAATTCGAGTGATTTGCCCTTCTTCAAAAACACGGCGAGCGAGTGTATCCGTGGCCAGAAAGTCAATTTCCATCAGTAATTCTGACTTCGTATAGCCGAGTGCTGCTACCGGTTTTAAGGTTTGTCGTTCTTCGTCGTAGAGAAGCACCATACTCGCCTGGGCAGGTTGCACAACCTCGATGGTACTTTCGGCCAGGAGGCGAGCGACGCGTTCGGGATCCAGCCCACCCAATTGCCGACTGAACTCCAGTAGCAGGTATACTTCTCGCAGACGTTGACCCGTATCTTCCAGCAACGAAAGATTATTCAGGGCCGTGGCGGTTTGACCGGCCAGCAAGCCAAATAGTTTTTCATCATCTTCCGAGAAGGCGATGATCGGGGTCGTGCTAATGGCCAGGAAGGCAACGGACGCACCGGCCTGGGCCAGAATTGGGAAGCATAGAAAACTGATGCTATGCAGCGCCTGCAAAAGAGGCGAATTCTGCCAGCTTGCGTTTGCGGTCGTATCTTCGATCAGATATATATCGCCATTATGGATGCTTTGCACCAGTGGATTGCGCTGTCCAAGCAGGGCATCTAAATTGACATCTTGAGGCGTTCGCCCGAAGGTACGAATCAGATGGGGGGTATCCGCGTGCATCTCAATAATCAGCACGCTATCCAACCCCAATTTCGTGATCAATCCTTGTCCTACAGAATCCAGCACAGATTGGCGATCCGGTTGGCGGGCGACCAACTCAATAATTTCCAATACCGCATTCGTGCGGTGTTCAGATTGCGCCAACAGGCGATTCTCCAATACTTTGACGGCGTTGGCACGACTTTCGGCAAGGCGTTTATCGAGGGTTGTTACCCGCCCTTCTAGCGCTTCGGCCCATTCATATTTGGAAATGATTTGGGATGTCTGACGAGAATAATCAACCAATATTTCGAGCACAAGGCGTTCCGGATACTCATCTATTGGCAGAGAACAAATCGCAATCACTCCGGCGGGAGCCGCAGAATTTGCGATCAGCGGAATCAAGATCACTGCGCCTGCGGCTTCGGCATTTTCATCGAGATGCATAAGTACTTCCAGCCACGGGGCGGCTGGGAAACTTGTTTGCGGGGCGATGAAATACGAAGTCATGAGCAGGTCTTCAGCTCGAAATGTTTTTTCAATATCTTGCCAGACGACGGGGGTGCTACGCAGTTGAGTCAGAGCATCTGGTGAAAGGCCTGCACCTGTGATCCAGTGCAGCGGCCCGGCAGGGCGACAGACGCCAATCACCACCGCTGGGCAGGCGATATTTTCACGGATGCTCGCGGCAATAGTATACAAAGGTTTTTCGAGCGGATTGCCTTCAAAGGCCACTTCCGATGCATCCAATATGCTTTTGAGGGCTTTGAGGCGTTGGTGCATTTGGTGGTTGCTTTGCAGTTGTTTTTGTTGGCGTTGTGCATTGCCGATGGCGACAGCAGCCTGTGCCGCTAGCGTTTGGGCGATTTGAATCGCATCCTCATCGAAGCGATCTGGTTGCATGGCGTGGAGATGGAATAAGCCCAGAATTTTACTTTGGTAGGCCACCGGGACGATGAGTGCAGATTGAACCCCTGCATGTGCTGGGCGTACGGTGGCTTCATCCAGCGCTTTGGGCGGATTATTGAAATCTTTGATGACGATTGGTTGGCCTTGTTTCAGGGCAACCTGCTCCAGGGGGTGCAGTTCCTTGCCGGGGGAATCTCCCAGACTGGCATATACGATAGGACCATCGGAATGGTGATGGGCTGAATCGTCGAAAAGTATTATTGTGCCGCAATCTGCCTGGGTGGTGTGCAGCGCTTCTTTGTAAACTTGTTCAAGGATATGATCCAGATCGGCGGAGGAGTTAAGTTCGCGTCCGACGCGGGTGAGGGCGGTGAGCTGTTCAACGCGCTGGCGCAAATTGGCATCGGTTTGGTGGCTAAGCGATGCGCGTTCAACGGCCACCCCTAATTGTCCGGCCACCGTGGTAGTGAGTTGAATATCGCTACGAGTAAAATGTTCGGGGTGTTGACTCGCCAGCATAATTTCACCCACCCCGCGGCCGCGAAAAATCAGCGGCACATCAATTGTCGAGCGCATCCCCAGAGTGTTTACCATCAGGCGATAAGGCGGCAGGATTCGGCGATCTTCCAGCGTATCATCTGAAATGAAAGCCCGCTGGCTGTTGGTGACGATATATTGTGCATATTCTTTGGCAATTGGAATTTGCCCCAATTGCCCGTGGAGATCAACTGGCACTCCGTAAATTGATTCGCGATGCACGCGCAGCGCGCCAATATTTTCGTCCATGAAGAAGATGGCTGCCGCATCAGCTTTCAGCAGGCGCGAAAGCTCAAGAACCGAGTATTTTAGGCTTTCGTCGAGATCGGCTTCGGAACCGGATAAACTGGCGATGCGCCGCAACGACTCGGCGCGCAGTGCCCGCTGGATGGATTGCTGCACCAGATCGGCATTTTCCACGATCGGCGCGGCTTGCCCTGCTAAAATGGAAAGCAAGCGCTGATCATCTTGCGTGAATGGCGTGCCGTCTTTTTTGTTGGCAACTTGAATATAACCCAGAGAGCGGCCGCCACTTTTTAACGGCATTAATACAGCATGTTTCATTCCGCTGGCTCGGGCTGAATGAGCTAATCCTAATGCGATCATGCGCGGGTCTTCGGCAGCATCGGTAAGAATCAAAATCTCTTGCTTGCGCCAGATTTGATCGCCCGGGCTGTCAGGCAAAATATCGGTCTGGTACAGTTCTACAAACTGAGCTGGGATTCCCACAAATGGGGGATGCGCTACCAGGCGGCGATGTGCCTCATTGAACAACAAGAATCCGGCAATTTCAACATCCAATAGCGGCGCAATGCCCTGGGAAAGGCGCGCAAAAAGCTCCTTTGAATTTCGCACAGAACTAATCGCCTGGGTGAGCTGCGCAAGGCTCGATAATTCCAACGAGCGGCGTTTTTCTTCGCGGTAGAGTAATGCATTGTGCAAAGCAATTGCCGCTTGCCCCGATAACAACCGCAGAATATCCACATCCCCCTGGCTGTAGGCGCCTTTATCCAGCGATGTTAGATCGAGTGTGCCGATCAGTTCCCCCCCAATGAGCAGAGGTGCTCCTACGTAGGCCCGAAATGGATATTTTTGGCGATCAATAATTGGGCGAATGATGCGATATTCATCAACATCTTCAATCAGTAACATTTCTTTGCGGGCGGCAACCGTGCCTGAGAAACCCTCCCCCAACGGGTAGCGCTCTCCGGTTAATTCCATGTGGCGGTCAACGCCTTTAATTCCAACAAAGCGATAGGGTACCAATTGTTGTGTTTCAGGTTCCCAAACTGTAATCTCGGCAAAATCGGATGGAATGAATTTTTCAACGCTATCCAAAATAGATTGCAGCGTCGCCTCTAATTCCAAATCGGCAGCCATCGACTGATTGAGCGCGGTTAAAATTTCTACGGTTTGGTTAGATAGATCGGTTTTATCGGAACCCAAAACATTGAAATGTTGCGGTTTGAGCGATACAAGTACATGATTCCCACTCCCATTTGGTACCACATACGATACCCCCTCCATGGTTTGCCCCGCAACTATCACCTGTGCCTCTCCCTCCGCGGCGCACAAACTCAGAAAGGCATTCCCAGGACGGGCTTTACGTGCCAGCCGCTCAATATTTGGAATTTCATCCCAGACATCAAATATTTTGCGCGCCTGATCGTTAATATGTCGGATCCTTCCTCCGGGTTGAACAATAAAAACTGAATTTTCGTGATGTTGTAGATCAAGCGCGACAGACATGGGGGTGGGAGTCTTGTCCAACGATAATTTTCGCGAGATTAGCCGTGCCAAAAAAAGAGTCAGGATTAAAAATCCCAACCCGATGAAAAAAAGCGTTATTCCGAGGGGAATGGCGGCCATCTCGAACATAGCTGGTTTATAGAACCTGGAGATGGTTCTGTCTCCAGAGTGGGTTCTGCAATTATTATCCCTCGACCCGGCGGGCTTCAGCGGCCAATTCAGTAATCTCACGAATATCTGCGAACTGGTGTTCAGAAGCGGCAACCAAGCCGATACCGATTTGCATCAGCGGGATTTCTTGCGTGCTCCCTTCAGGGTCTGTGGCGGAAATATAGCCTTGTTCGCGATCCATAAAATTGTAATGGGTGAGAATTTCTTCTGTGAAGCGATCCTTGACGCGCTTGCGAATCGCAGCGCCGTTTTCTTCCGTCGTGATGATAACGAAATTATCGCCGCCCGCGTGACCAATGAAATCATCCGGTGTTCCGATCTCATCGACAATTTCATTTAATAACATTGCCGTAAAGCGCAATACATCGTCGGCAGCGACAAAACCGTATTCTTCTTTGAAGGGCTGGTAGTGATTTAAGCGAATATCCATCAGCGCCCAACCTTCGGTGCGAATAATACGGCGAAGATGATCTTCGAGCAAACGCCCCGATGGTAATCCCGAGCGCGGATCGGTGAGGCTTTCGCGTTCGGCACGCGCTATCGCGTTTTGGACGCGCAGTTTTAGTTCTTCGATATCGAAGGGTTTGGTTATATAGTCGTCAGCACCCAGTTCAGCCCTTGCAGACGGTCACTGCGCTCATCTTTTTGGGTGAGGAAAATCACCGGGATATGGCTTGTGCGCGTGCTGGTGCGAAGGGTGCGGCAGACTTCATAGCCATCAATATCGGGGAGCATAATATCCAGAACAATCAGATGAGGCAGGTTCTGCCGGGTTTTCTCCAGTGCGTCAGAGCCGCGTGCAGCGACATCGACATCGTAACCC
>CALCSH010000478.1 GCA_937893815.1 uncultured Anaerolineae bacterium
TGCCTTATTTTTTCAACTCCGTATGGATATCTATTAGATTTGTCAGTCAATCAGGTAGCGTATAATAGAAGTGTTACTCACCACATAAACGCTCATAAATTCAAAAGAACACCAAAAACGGAGGCAAAAAATGGCTGATGTAATTGATTATCAGATTTACGGCGACGATCTTCAACTCGTGGAAATTGAACTTGATCCCGGCGAGGGCGTGCGCGCCGAGGTCGGAACGATGACCTATATGGAAAACGGCATCGAAATGCAAACCGATACCGGCGGCGGACTGTTCAAGGGTCTCAAGCGCATGGTTACTGGTGAGAGTTTTTTCATCACTACTTTTTTGAATAACGCTCAGGGAAAATCGCATGTCGCTTTTGCAGCCCCCTACCCCGGCAAAATCGTGGCCTTTGACCTGGATCAATTCAACGGCCAGGTATTGTGCCAGAAAGACTCCTTCCTGTGCGCCGCGCAGGGCACCGAAATTGAAGTTGCCTTCACCAAGCGTATGGGGGCGGGTTTCTTCGGCGGAGAAGGTTTCATCTTGCAGCGGCTGGTCGGGGATGGGATGGTCTTCGTCCATGCGGGCGGCACAGTCATCGAAAAGAATCTGGCCGCGGGCGAAACTCTGCGCGTGGATACCGGCTGCATTGTAGCCTTCGACACCCGCGTAGATTATGACATCCAGATGGTGGGTGGATTCAAGAACGCCCTCTTCGGCGGCGAAGGTCTTTTTCTCGCCAAGCTGACCGGCCCCGGAAAGGTCTACCTGCAAAGTTTACCTTTCTCGCGCCTGGTTGATCGCATCAAGCGCGGCATCACATTCACCCAGGGCGGAGATGAAACCCGCGGCGTGGCTGGCATCGGTGGCAGCATTCTGAAGGGGATTATCAGCGGGTAAAGCAGGGATTCGCCACTCAGGTAATCAGGTGATTAGGGAAAATAAATTCCCAACCTAATCCCTGATTACCAATCCCTAATCACCTGCTTTTTTTGCCTCTTGCCACAGGGCTTCCATCTCGTCCAACGATAGTTCCCCCAATTCGCGCCCCTGCTGGCGTGCAGATTGCTCTATAAACGCAAAGCGCGTGCGAAACCGTTGATTGGTTTCACGCAACGCACTCTCGGCATCAATCTTGAGCCAACGCGCCAGATTAACAATTGCAAACAACAAATCGCCAACTTCCGAAGCACGCGCATCATCATCTGGTGCGGTGTGAATTTCTTCGATTTCTTCGCAAATTTTGTCCATCACGCCAGAAATATCGGGCCAATCAAACCCCACCCGTACGACCCGCTTCTGATACGTCTGCGCCTGGGTTAGCGCGGGCATAGCGTTGGCAACCCCATCCAGCAGGCCCTTCTCGTTTTGTCCATTGGCTTTGCGCTCTTCGGCTTTCAGGCGCTCCCAATTTTTGATCACCACCTCCGCTTCATCCAGATTCACATCCCCAAAAACATGCGGATGTCGACGCACCAGTTTGGTGTGAATGCCGTTGATGACATCAGCCATCGTGAACTCTCCGTATTCGCTGGCAATCTGGGCATGCAACACCACCTGTAGCAGCAAATCGCCAAATTCTTCCACCATGGCGGCGGGGTCATCTTTATCGATGGCATCCACAACTTCATAGGCTTCTTCAAGCAAATTGGGGCGTAGTGATTGATGATCCTGTTCACGGTCCCAAGGGCAACCCTCGGGGGCGCGCAAATGCGCCACAAGTTCCTGAAATGACTCCAGCGAAGTTGCCGGGCCAAGCGGCGGCAAATAAAGTGTGGTCAGCAAACCGATATGCTGGCTGCGGTCAATCGCATACAGGGGTAAATCTTCGACAATCTCAGCCGCCGAACCGGCACCATGCACCAACTGAACCGGGTGCTCATCTGGATACACGGCCATGAGCGTGATTTTCACTTCAGCGGCGATCTGCCGGTCGTAGATCTGGGCGATTAGGGCGGGAGCATCGGGCGGGAAAGGGGGGTGGTGCCCAGTAAATAGCGTCAGTGCATCCACGAGGGAGCTCTGCGGTAGGGGATCCAGCCCCAGGGCGGAGAAGGCTGGCTCGAGGAAACTGAGGCCCGCTACGAGCGAGCACGGGATTCCTTTCTTTTTGGCCTGACGAGCAATCTCTGGGCCGGTCGCTTCGGCAATAAATGGATGTCCAGGAACCGCATAAATCACACCATCGGGGCGCTGTCCCAAATTAATAATCCGCTCCACTATTTGCTCATACACCCGCTCAAAGGAATCGTTCTGCTGATAAAGATGATCAAAACTCTTAACTTGCAGCGATGCCGGGAAGTTCTTTACCGCCGGATGCTGCTCGGTGCGCAGATATATTTCCTGTGCTGATTCCAGCAATTGCCATGCTTGGCGTGTGATTAAATTTGCATCTGCAGGGCCAAGCCCCAAAAGGGTAATTCCAGCCATAGGATATCCTTAAAAAATACCGCAGAGGACGCGGAGCGCACAAAACCTTGATTTTGCTTTGCGTGCTCTGCGTGCTCTGCGGTGAAAGTTGCCAATAAAGGCAGTGAAATTTAACGTTTGGTGTAGGTCGGGGCCTTGCGGGCGCGTTTGAGACCGGGTTTCTTGCGTTCTTTTTCACGCGGGTCGCGTGTCATGAAACCGGCTTTGCGCAACGCAGCGCGATCTTCGGGATTCATTTTCAACAACGCACGGGCCAAACCCAATTGAATGGCATCCGCCTGACCAACCACGCCACCGCCCTTGACAATTACACTCACATTCAGGGACGCTTTCTGCCCGATGGTTTCCAACGGGCCGAGGATGGTTTTCATATCGCTCTGACGCGGGAAATACGCATCGAGGGATTTTTCGTTGACAACGAATTCACCGGAACCACTGTCGTACACACGCACGCGGGCGGTGCTGGCTTTTCGGCGTCCGACACCTTCATAGTATTGATTCGCCATAATTACTCCTTATACGAAGGTAAAACTTCTTCGATGGGTTTCGGATTTTGAGCCGAGTGGGGATGATCGTGGCCTGCATAAACACGCAGTTTCTTCATCAGTTTGCGCCCATAACGACTATGGGGGAGCATACCCCAGACCGCTTTTTCGATTACGCGTTCAGGATATTGCGCAAGCAAAGTGCGTAAGTTGGTGGATTTAAGCCCACCCGGACGCCCGCTGACAGTGTAGTACATTTTGTCTTCAAGCTTGTTCCCGGTTACGCTGATATGCTTTGCATTGATTACAACGACAAAATCGCCGACATCAACACCCGGCGTGTATTCTGGCTTATGTTTGCCAAGCAACACACTGGATATCTGTGTTACCAGGCGACCGAGGATTTGATCATTAGCATCAATGATAACCCAGTCGCGTTGGATATCTTCTGATTTAGGATAAAACGTTTTATACACGGCTTTCCGCTCCGTTTTTTATATCGTAGGTAAAATATTACCTGTCATTTGTATTTCAACAAATTATTCTCAATAGTGGACACTGACCAATGTCAGGCCTTGTGGTGGCGCCAGACCTTGGATCTGCGCTTCGGGACGATGCAAGTAATTAAGTAGCTGCTGCATATCCATCCATCCCTGAGCCAGCTTGATCTGGGATGATACTAATCGGCGCACCATATGGTAAAGAAATGCGTTCGCCTGAACATCAAAGTACAGCATCTCACCAGTCTGCTTCCAACTTGCCGAGATAAGCTCCCGAATGGTATTGCCATCCGGCTGCATCGGGTTGCCAAATGCGGCGAAATCATGCACCCCTTTCAAGTGATCGGCAGTTGCCTGCAATATACGAATTTCAGGTACAGGCCATACGCGCCAGGCATAACGTTCTAGCATAGGGTTACGCGAGGCTTGCATATAGATGCAATATTGATAACCCCGGCTGCGCGCATGATAGCGCGGGTGGAAATCATCATGGATAACTTCCGCCTGGGAAACGGCTACGTCCTCAGGGAGTAGGGCGTTAAGTGCTTTGAGCAACTCAACTTCGAGGTGGTTCCAATCAAAATCGAAAGCAACCACCTGCCCCACGGCATGAACACCGGCATCCGTACGACCAGCCATGAGAACACTTGTTCCCGTCCAGCCCAGTTTCCACAATGCATCTTCCACAACGCCTTGTACTGTTCGTACATTCAATTGACGTTGGGAGCCATGAAAGCGGGTGCCGTCGTATGTGAGAATAAGTTTGTAACGTGCCATCTTCAGTACTCAGTGTTCAGGAACCCATGGATAAAAGTAAACTCAGGTATGCAACAAAGACACTGTTTACTGGATACGGTTTACTCTTCTACTAGCTCTAATATCACCATATCAGCCGCGTCGCCTTGACGGGCACCAAGCTTGATTATGCGGGTATATCCACCAGGGCGATTTGCAAACCGTGGAGCAATTTCATCAAAGAGTTTTGAAATCATTTGATCGTCACCCAAACGGGAAACCGCGATACGGCGAGCATGAATGGCGCTAGCACCTTCAGCATTATTACCACGTTTTGCCAAAGTGATCAGTTTTTCAGCAGACTGCCGAATCGCTTCGGCTTTGGCACGAGTGGTGCGAATGCGCTCATGATCAAACAACTGCTTCACTAGTGTGCGGCGCAGTGCAATGCGGTGATCTTTGGATCGGCCTAATCTATAACCAGCTACTTTATGTCGCATTTCTGCTTACTCCAGTTCAAGGTCGTCAAGGATACCTTCTAAAACATAACCTTTTTCGACCATTTTATCTCGTAATTCTAAGAGGCTCTTGACACCAAAATTACGGATGGAAAGAACAGCATCGTCACCTTTTTCCATCAGCTCGATGATTTCACCAATATTGGTGATACCCGCACGCTTCAGGGAATTGAAGACACGTACAGAAAGATCGAGGTCTTCGATGGGCGTTTCGATAATTTCTTCGCCAAGGCCCTCTTCTTCGACCTGTTCTTCAACCATTGCAGCCAACGATTCGGCGCTTACGCCAGCCAGATGCTGCAAATGTTCCATCATAATTTTTGCGCTGGTGCTGAGCGCTACTTCCGGTTCAATTGTTCCGTCCGTCCAGATTTCCAGAATCAGCTTGTCGTAATTGGTACTTTGCCCAACACGGGCAAAGCCAATATCGTAATTAACTCGCTTCACCGGGTTATAAATGGCATCCACGGGAAGTTCGCCAATCGGCAGACGGCCTGAGCGGTCATCGGCTGGCGAATAGCCCCGGCCACGCTGTACGGTTAGCTCTATCTCAAGTGGAGCGTCACGATCATCAACCGTGAAAAGATAAAGCTCTGGGTTAACGATATCAACTTCAGGCGGCGGAATTATATCCGCGGCCGTCACTACGCCAGAACCATGTACTTCTAAGTGCATTCGAGTTGTATCCACATCATGCAATATCATGCGCAGTTTTTTAATTTGCAACATGACATGAATGACATCTTCTCGAACACCAGGAATGTCGCGGAATTCATGATGAATATCAGCGATACGAATAGAAGTTACTGCTGCACCATTTAAAGATGAGAGTAAAATCCGACGCAGGGCATTCCCTAAAGTAAGGCCATAGCCTCGCTCAAGGGGGCCAATTGCATATTTGCCGTAGTTTCGAGACTCGGCTTCGCGCTCGATTTTCGGAGTCACCATATTGCTTAAACCCAACACCATATACCCCTTTCAATATCTATATACGAGGCTGTATGCTGTTTACAATTCATCAGGTTTCAAATTACCGTCGCGAATAGTACTCAACAATGAGTTGCTCGTTCAGGTTGCCATCAATTTCCAGACGTTCTGGCAGGCGAACTACTTCGCCTTCTAAAGCATCAGAATCACGTCTTACCCAGTCCGGGGTGGTTTTCTCAGCTGAAATGGTGCGGAGTTCTTTAAAGTATGTACGCTGACGCGAACCATTTCGAACTTCGATCTTGTCACCGGGGGAAAGCAACATTGAAGGCACATCCGTACGACGTCCATTAACATTATAATGACCGTGCGTAACCATAACGCGTGCCTGAGTACGGCTACTGGCATATCCCATGCGATAAATAACATTATCTAAACGAGATTCCAGAATTTGCAGCAAATTCAGACCCGTCAAACCACGTCGCTGAAGAGATTCTTCATAATAGCGGCGGAACTGTCGTTCCATCACACCATATACACGGCGGGCCTTTTGTTTTGCACGCAACTGTCGCGCAAAGTCTGATTCGCGGCGACGTTTAAACTGAGCGCTCCGCCCATGATCTCCCGGAGGGTACGCTCGGCGTTCAAATGAACATTTCGACGTATAACAACGCGCGCCCTTTAAAAAGAGTTTTTCTTCTTCCCGCCGACACAACTTACACGCGGGTCCACGATATCGTCCCATAATCTTTCCTCTTTATACCTTTTCCTTCTTGAAATCGCACACCAGAAATGCGTTTGCACCTCCAAGCGGCGAGAACAATCCTTTATACGCGGCGCTTTTTCGGAGGGCGACAACCGTTATGAGGTACGGGAGTCTTATCCGTAATTGCGGTGACTCTTACACCCATCGCCTGGACAGCACGAATAGCTGCTTCGCGTCCGCGGCCAGGGCCATTGATAATCACTCCGGCTTCACGCAAACCCATATCCATAGCTGCCTTTACAGCATGTTCTGCTGCCAGGCGAGCGGCATAGGGGGTGCTCTTACGGGAACCTTTCAGGCCCATAATGCCAGGGCTTCCCCAGCATACCGTATTACCTTGATTATCAGTTACCGTCACGATCGTATTGTTAAACGTCGCGTAAATATGCACATTCCCAGAAGACAATGTACGTTTAGCTTTACGTGCGCCCTTCTTGCGGCGCGGTCCATCTTTTTTAGCCATACTACCTCACACTCATATTGTGATTTTATTTTGTGTCTGCGTGATGGTTATCCAATCTGAAAAATCAATTTGCCACGGGGAGGAAGGAAGGACTCCCGTCGATTAGCAGTTGGAAACCATAACTTTTCGAAAACGCTGAGGTGAATCTGTTTCAAAAACAGAATACTACCCTCAAGCAATGAACACACACTATGTTTTGGCAACACCTCTGCGGCGTCCGCGCCCGGCCACAGTTTTCTTGGGACCTTTGCGGGTGCGCGCATTTGTCTTGGTACGTTGACCGCGCAATGGCAAATTACGGCGATGTCGCATGCCGCGGTAGCTGCCAATTTCGATCAGGCGCTTCACATGCATTTGAGTCTCGCGGCGCAAATCGCCCTCAACTTTATAATTCTGGGAAATCGCTTCACGAAGCAAACCGGCTTCCGCATCCGTGAGGTCACGAACGCGTGTGTCGGGATTAATGCCTGTTGCGGCCAAAATTTGATTTGAACTTGGGCGGCCAATGCCGAAAATATAAGTTAGAGCAACCTCTACTCGCTTATCGCGAGGCAGGTCTACACCTTCAATACGTGCCATGATTCACTATCCCTGTCGCTGTTTATGCTTTGGATTTTCACAGATTACGTATAATCTACCTTTGCGCTTCACAATTTTACACTTAGCGCAGCGTTTCTTAACAGATGCTGATACTTTCATAATGCCTCACTTCTGGCTACTATCGCTTCTCTTCTATTGGCACAGCCAAAGATTCGATTATACTAGCCTTTTCAAATTCAGTCCATGTCTTCATCGAAAATCGTCAGAATTTGCGGACCATTTTCAGTTACAGCTATGGTATGTTCAAAATGCGCCGTCAAAGAACCGTCTGCTGAAACTACCGTCCATTGATCGGGCAATACTCGCGTTTTGTAAGTGCCCGCCAATAGCATGGGTTCAATGGCAAGTGTAATGCCTGGGCGCAGCACGAGCCCACGCCCTGCACTGCCATAGTTAGGCACTTGCGGCGCTTCATGCATCTGACGTCCGACGCCATGTCCGGTATACTCGCGCGGGACATTATAGCCATGATCTTCAACGTATTCCTGAATAGCAGCCGAAATATCACCGACCCGGTTACCAGCTTGCATGATAGCAATGCCAATTTGCAGTGCTTTTTCTGTGACATCGAGCAGGCGTTGAGCTTCTTTCGAAATCTCGCCTACGCCAGCAGAAAACGCTGAATCGGCAACAAATCCTTTGTAGGTGGTGCCGCAATCAATTGAGACAATATCACCAGACTTTAAGGTTCGTTTACCAGGAATACCATGCACTAACGCTTCATTAACACTGATGGTTAGTGTTGCCGGGTAGGGGTAGGGACCAGGGTATCCTTTGAATGTAGGGATACCTCCATGATCGCGTATCACCTGCTCGGCGGCGGCGTCAAGTTCAGCAGTTGTCACACCAGGATGGATCATCCCGCGTACGGTTTCATGCGCCAGCGCATTGATGCGCCCAGCTTGCCGCATGATTTCAATTTCTTCCGGCGATTTAATGATTACGCTTCTCTGCCAAACCATAAGTTCCTACAATTCTGCAATGGCGGCATAAACCGCTTCAGCAACCATATCAATCGGTTGGTTGCCATCAATCTCGATGAGTACGTCCTGCTGACGATAATAATCAATCAGCGGACTGGTCTGTTCAAGATAAACGCGAATGCGCCGGGAAACCGTTTCAACGGTGTCATCTTCTCTTTGATAAAGTTCAGAGCCATCCACATCGCAGATCCCTTCCACTTTTGGGGGATTAAACACAATATGGAAAACATGGCCATTTTGGCAGGATCGCCGTCCCGTAAGCCGTTCAATGAGAACATCATTGGGAACGACAATGCACGGGGCGGCATTCACCTGCCCTTTATTCTTTTTACGCAACATTCTGTCCAGCGCATCTGCCTGAGGGGCGGTGCGAGGGAAGCCATCCAGCAGTACACCTGCTTCACAATCGGGCCGTGATAATCGTTCCTGAATCATGCTAACTGTAACATCATCGGGAACCAATTCGCCACAATTGATATACCCTTCGGCAAGTATTCCTAACGGGGTCTTTTCACGCAAGTTTTCACGGAAAATATCGCCCGACGAAACATGGGGTATTCCCAGTTTCTTTGAAAGGATCTTCGCCTGGGTGCCCTTCCCAGCTCCGGGAGGGCCAAGTAACACGATCTGCTTTGGCATTTTTCACCTCTAGCGTACTAGCAAGGTTTCATCGTATCCATGCAGTTTTAGTTCTGCATCAATGTTGAAGAATGTATCTCTAACAACACCGACTACGATGAGCAAACCCGACGAAGTTACCAGTAGCGTGCCAGCATTATTACCAAGAGGCAGAATTAATCCCACCAGGAAGGGAACAATGGCGACTGCACCCAGGAAGAAAGCTCCCGGGAAGGTGATACGACGTAAAACTTTTGTAAGGTAACGTTGTGTTGGTTCGCCTTTACTAACACCCGGAATTTGCGCGCCAGAGCGTTTCAGGTTTTCACCATAATTTTGTTGCGCAAATAAAACATCGGTGTAGAAGAAAGCAAAGCCTACCACAAACACGAAATAAATCAGCCAATACCAGGGGCTGTTTCCGCCAAAGACATTCTGAGCGCCTAGAGCAAAGTTGGCAATCCATGTTGTTTCAGATGTGACAAAGAAACTGGCGATGATGGCCGGGAAAGTCAACAAAGATTGAGCAAAGATCAACGGGATCATACCCGCCATATTGACACGCAAGGGCAAAGTGCCCTTCACGGGCATCGACATACGACGGCCTACGCGCCGTCCGGGGTACATTACAGGCACATTACGTTGACCCTGTTGTACGATAACGATCACGAAAATGATCAATATCATCAGGATGACCGAAAATCCCAACATTAGCCAGCGATATTCATTATTGAGCAATGATGCAAAGTTCTGCGGAATACGCGAGACGATGCCAGCAAAAATGAGCAATGAAAGACCCTGATTACGGATGCCATATTCCGAGATTAACTCGCCGAGCCAAATGGCAAACATAGTTCCAGCCGTCATACTGAAGATAATCGCCAACGATGGCAAAAGCGCACTGCCAGTAAAACCGTAATTATCGATAATTGGTGCGCCAGCAAAGCTCCCAAAGATACGAATCTGCGATATGGCTTGAAGAGCCGCCATGGGAACTGCCAAAATGTAGGTCCATTTCTCCATCCATTTTTGGCCTTCACGAGGATCATCTTCCATTCGACGCTGCAAGGCAGGAATTACCGGCACGAGCAACTGGAGGATAATCTGGGCGGTAATATACGGATAAACGCCCATCGCCATTACTGAGAAATTAGATACCGTACCACCTGAAAGCATATCCAGGATTCCAACCAAAGTGCCAGCGGCGCCACCACCCGTCAGGATGGAAGAAAGCGCAGCACGATTCACACCCGGTACGGGTATCTGCGCAGCCAGGCGATAGATCACCATTACGCCCAGTGTGATCAACAATTTTCGTCGGATGTCTCGGGCTGTCCACAGATAGCGCCAAGCAGACCGCTTCATAATTGGCTCCTTAATATTAGTTAGATTGGCCTCGTTTAGTCGTATCCGCCGGTTACATCCGACTAATACAACCAGAAAATAAAATTAAATCCGAAAAACGATTACGACCACTCTAAAATTTCTACACTGCCACCAGCCGCTTCAATTTTGGTGCGCGCACCATCGGATATTCGATGTACGCTGACCTTGAGGGCTTTTTTGATTTCGCCTTCACCCAAAATCACCACTGGGTTGCGCTCATCTTTTAACATACGCGCTTCTGCCAGAGTTTCGGGAGAGACTGCGCTGCCTTTTTTGAAATCTTCAAGTTGATACAGGTTGATTTCATTAAAGATTACACGATAAGGTGGGGTGAAACCACGTTTGAAAGGCAATCGGCGGAAGAATGGCAAGTTGCCGCCCTGATGCCAGAGGGGTGTGCCGCCGCCGCTCCGGGAATTCTGACCGTTATAACCACGGCCAGCAGTTTTACCTTGCCCGGCAGAAATACCGCGACCCAAACGTTTTCTTCGTTTTGTAGCGCCGTCATTCGGCTTCAAGTTATGCAATTTCATTGTTCTACCTACTCTTCAACCCGTACCAAATGGCTGACTTTATCGATCATACCGCGGATGACAGCAGTATCTTGCTGTTCAACAGTATGGTTGATTCGACGAAGTCCCAAAGCACGGACTGTATTTTTTTGTCGCATAGGATAGCCAATTGGGCTTTTCACCAGCGTGATTTGCAGTACTTTCGGTTGAGATTTTTTCTTAGCCATATCTCTTATCCTTTATTCCAGTACGGCAAGACACGTTCAACTGGGATACCGCGCTCACTGGCAACCTGCTTGGGGGTTTTCAATTGATCCAGCGCAGCCATAGCAGCATATACCACGTTAAGGTCGTTATTGCTGCCAAGAGATTTGGTCAGAATATCTGAAATGCCTGCAGCTTCAAGCACAGCACGCACACCACCGGCTGCAATAACACCCGTACCACGCGATGCGGGTTTTAGTAACACGCGAGCGCCACCCACCTTGCCGATTACTTCATACGGAATGGTGGTATCAAAGATCGCTACACGGTGCATGTTTAGGTGAGCTTGCTTCACGGCCTTGCGGATCGCATCGGGAACAGAGTTCGCTTTCCCGCTGCCAACGCCAACGCTACTTGCGTTATCGCCAACGACAACTGTCACACGGAACGAAAAACGACGGCCACCTTTTACCACAGTAGCAACACGCCGAATTTCAATTACGCGCTCATCGAATTCTTGTTCAGCTTGATAGTTCGCCATATCTATCTCCTCGAAATTAGAACTGCAAGCCACCGTCGCGAGCGCCATCAGCGAGCGCACGTACACGCCCGATATAGCGATATCCACCGCGATCAAAGACAACTTGTTTTATACCCGCTGCTTGTGCGCGTTCAGCAACAGCTTTGCCGACCAGTTGGGCCTGTTCTGTTTTATTCAGGCCATTCATTTTCTTGCGCAGTTCGCCGTCGATCGAGGATGCCGAGGCCAATGTATGGCCAGCTTCATCATCAATCACTTGAGCGTAAATATCGCCCAAACTACGGAAAACATTTAGGCGGGGTCTCTCCGGAGTGCCTGCAACTGTTTTTCGTACGCGGTTATGACGCCGAATACGAGCCGCAGATCGTGTTTTTAGTTTTGCCATAATTACACCTTACCAGCTTTACCAGCCTTACGGCGGATTCGCTCGTCCTGATATTTAATACCTTTGCCTTTATAAGGCTCGGGCGGACGGACTTTTCGTATATCGGCAGCTACCTGTCCTACCTGAGCTTTGTCGAAACCTCTGACACGCACAATGCGGTTGCGGTCTTCGACAGCAAATTCTATGCCCTCAGGCGGTACAATCTCAACCGGGTGTGAGTACCCAACATTGAGAACCAGGTTGTTGCCATTCATCTCACCACGGTAGCCAACGCCATTGATCTCAAGAATTTTCTCGAAACCATCGGTAACGCCAACTACCATGTTGTTAATAATTGCTCTTGTCATGCCATGCATGGCGCGATGTTTGCCTTCATCCGAAGGACGCTCAACGGTAATGATCCCAGAATTCAGGGAAATTTTCATTGAGGCAGGGAATGTATGTTCCATCTGGCCTTTGGGGCCTTTGACGTTCACATACGTTCCCTTGATTTTCACTTCTACGCCCTGCGGCACATCCACTGGTAAACGACCAATTCGTGACACAGTTCAACCTCCTGGATTGTTGATCAGGTAATTCTGATCTCCAATCGCTATTACCAAATCTTACACACGACTTCACCGCCCATACCCAGTTTTCGGGCTTCACGGCCAGTCATAACGCCCTTCGAAGTGGAGAGGATGGCAATGCCCATCCCAGACAACACCCAGGGAATATCTTGTTTTCCAGTGTATACCCGTCGTCCGGGTTTACTGACTCGCTTTAAGCCTGTCAGTACCGGTCGTCGGTCACGCCGTTCACCAACGTATTTCAAACGAATACTGAGAATTATCTCTCCAATACGTTCGCCATCTTTTACGTCGTAATCGGCTATAAAACCTTCAGTTTTTAAGATCTTGGCGATTGCTACCTTTATCTTCGAACTGGGCATTGTGGTCACTGTCTGACCAGCCATGCCAGCATTTCGGATACGAGTCAGCATATCGGCAATGGGATCACTAACACTCATGCGTCAACCTCCGCCCGGATTACCAGGAAGCTTTTCTTACGCCAGGGATCTTGCCATCTAGCGCTAATTCTCGGAAACAAATGCGGCATAAGCCGAAGCGGCGAATATAACCACGCGGTCGCCCACACTGCTTACAACGATTCCGTACGCGAGTTTTATACTTACGTCGGTCTTCTCGAACAACCATGCATGTCTTAGCCATTGTTTATCCTTCCTTCCTAAACGGCATCCCCAGCATTCGTAACAATTCGCGACCTTCTTCATCGGTTTTTGCGGTTGTTACCACCGTAATTTCTAGGCCGCGCAATTTATCAATTTTGTCGTACTGAATTTCTGGGAATACCAGTTGTTCACGTAGACCTAAAGTGTAGTTACCGCGCCCATCAAATGAATCAGGGGAAATACCACGAAAGTCACGCACACGCGGTAAAGCTACATTCATCAGACGATCCAAGAAAGCCCACATACGAAAACCGCGTAGGGTAACTTTGGTGCCGATGGGGCTGCCTTCGCGCAATTTGAAAGCAGCAATACTCTTTCGAGCACGGGTAATAATAGGTTTCTGCCCGGTAATCGTTGTAAGATCACCCACAGCAGCTTCGAGGGCTTTGGCATTTTCTAAAGCCTCGCCAACACCGATATTGACAACCACTTTCTGGATACGGGGGACTTGCATAATATTACCCAGATTCAGTGTCTTCATCAGGTCCGGAACAATTTCTTGGTAACGTTCTTTCAATATCATTGTTTCACTCTCACAGACCTCAGTCAATCAGCGCGTCGCAACGCTTGCAAACACGATGAGAGCCATCTTCATCGCGCTGTAAACCAACGCGTGTGGCCTCACGACAGGAAGGGCAAACCAACATTACATTGGAAATGTGCATTGGGGCTTCGAATTCAATGATTCCCGGGGCCATACTGCGCCCCTGAGCTTGATATTGGCCCTGGTGCTTTTTGCGAATATTGATGCTCTGCACAGAGACGCGGCCCTTAACGGGATAGACCTTAATCACTTCGCCGCGTTTACCCTTATCTTCGGAGCGGCCACTGATAATTTCTACAGTATCGCCTTTTTTAATTTTTACTTTCACGTTTTTCGCTCCTACTACTCACTGGCACTTATAGACTTTCTGGCGCCAGCGAAACAATTTTCATATAGCCTTTTTCGCGCAATTCGCGGGCAACTGGGCCAAAGATGCGCGTCCCTTTCGGGTTCTGGCTATCACCATCAAGGATGACAACCGCATTATCATCGAACCGAATGTGACTTCCATCGGAACGGCGCCAACCTTTTTTGGTACGAACAACCACAGCTCGGACGACATCACTCTTTTTTACAGCACCATGCGGTGTGGCTGATTTTACTGTACCAACAATAATATCGCCCACGCTGGCATAACGGCGCTTTGATCCGCCTAACACCTTGATCACGAGCAATTCGCGGCCGCCGGTGTTATCTGCAATACGTACTCTTGATTCTTGTTGGATCATTTTTAGGCCTCGATTTCATCTACTACACTGAGGGCAGCTTGATTGCCCTGGAGTAGTTCTTCCACAACCCAGCGTTTGTGGCGCGAGATCGGGCGGCTTTCAACAATTTGGACTTCATCGCCAACCTTGCAACCCAATTCGTCATGAGCCATAAACCGGTTGCTGTCGGATACGATCTTGCCATAAAGACGGTGTCGATAAGTGCGGGTGACTTCAACAACGACGGTTTTTTGCATCTTAGCGCTAACTACAATTCCAGTTAAACGACGGCGATTGTTCATGCTTCACCTTCCATAGATACTTCACGATGCCGTTCGCTGATGATGGTTTGATAGCGAGCAATATCTCGGCGGACAAGACGAATTCTTGTAAAGTCCACCAATTCGCCCGAGGCTTGTTGAAAACGGAGTTTCATTAGTTCTTCTCGCGCTTCATCAATCTGATCACGGATTTCATCGGTAGTGAGTTCTCGAATTTCTACTGCTTTCATGGTTATTCTCCTGCTGCCGAGTCGCTGACGATGATTCTGGTCTTGACAGACAATTTGTAAGAAGCCAGTTTCAAAGCTCTTTTGGCAATATCTTCAGGGATACCACCACCGATTTCGAACATAATTCGACCCGGTTTTACAACAGCAGCCCAGTAATCCACATCGCCCTTTCCTTTACCCATTCGGCTTTCAGCCGCACGTTTTGTGATGGGTTTATCCGGAAAGATACGAATCCACACTTTTCCACGACGGCGCATAGCACGCACCATGGCACGGCGAGCGGACTCAATTTGGCGAGCCGATATCCAGCCCGGCTCCAGCGACTGAAGGGCATATTCGCCAAAATGGATTTCAGAGCCGCGCTGGGCCTTGCCTTTCATGCGACCGCGCATTTGTTTACGATACTTTACACGCTTTGGCATCAACATAGTTGATCACTCTCTCGTTATCTGAGTCGTTATACAACGATTTCAGAAAACACTACTCGCTTATATAAACGCCCTCAGTAGCTTCAGGTATTTCAGCTATTTCAGGGAAGATCTCTCCCTTATAAATCCACACCTTGATGCCAATGCGGCCATAGGTCGTACTGGCTTCGGCTACTGCATAATCGATATTGGCACGCAGGGTTTGGCGAGGGACACGACCTTCACGCATGTGAATGGTTCGAGCCATTTCAGAGCCACCCAAACGTCCAGCCACCTGCACCCGGATACCTTCAGCACCCTGACGCATTGCCTGTCCGATCGCACGCTTCATCGCTCGCGAGAAGCTAATGCGCCGTTCTAACTGTCCAGCAATATTCACGGCAACCAGGTAGGCGTCCAAATCGGGATTTTCAATCTCTTTAATATCGAGATCAATTTTCATACCAACCAGTGCTTCTAGATTGGTGCGCACGATTTTCACATTGGCACCTTTGCGGCCAATAAATACACCCGGTTTCGCGGTATGAACAATTACACGAACTTTGCCAGGAAATCGTTCAATTTCGACGCGAGAAACACCGGCACGGTCGTTCTCTGCATAGATCATTTTACGAACAGCTATATCTTGGTGTAGTTGCTCAACGTAATTTTCACCTTCGGCGTACCAACGGGCATCCCAATCACGGTTGATTCCTAGACGAAAACCAATTGGATTAACTTTGCGACCCATAATTTCTCCTCAACTAAGCTTCTCGTTCTCGCAGAACAACGGTAATGTGCGATGAACGCCGCAGCCATGGCTTGAAACGACCTCGAGCGCCGAAACGACGCCATTTGCGTGTGGGTCCTTGATCTGCAAAGATACGGTAGATGTACAGATCATCACGGCTTATGCCAAAATTTTCTTCGGCATTCGCCATCGCCGAAGCAATTAGTTTCGATACTGGCTTAGCAGCTTTATTCTGCACAAATTTCAGTGTATCCAGCGCAGCGAGTACATCATGGCCTCGCACTAAATCAACCACCAAACGGGCTTTCTGCTGAGAAATCTGAACATTGCGGGCATGAGCGCTAATATCTTGTGTCATGTTTTACCTCACTTCCGCTTTTTCTCTACGACGTGCCCACGAAACGTGCGCGTATGAGCAAACTCGCCAAGACGATGGCCAACCATATTCTCTGTAATATAAATCGGAACATGACGACGACCATCGTGGACGGCAATTGTGTGCCCCACCATTTGGGGGAAGATCACACTCGCGCGACTCCAGGTACGAATTACTTTCTTATCGCCACTTGCGTTCATGGCTTCAACTTTTTTCAGTAGTTTAGGGCTAATAAAAGGCCCTTTTTTGAGTGATCTTGACATATCTCTCTAGTCTCCTGGTCTCCTGGTCTCTTAGCCGCACATCGTATAGCCCGAGGGCTATCTGACTACCAGACTAACTGACCGATCCGACTATTCGTTAGCGACGCTTCTTACCGCGACGACGAACGATATATTGATCTGTACGCTTATTGCTGCGGGTTCTCTTACCAAGCGTTTTCTTGCCCCAGGGGCTTTTCGGGCTTGGCATACCAATTGGGGATCGACCCTCACCACCACCATGCGGGTGATCGCGGGGACTCATTGCAGAACCACGTACCGTGGGGCGAATCCCCAAGTGACGTTTACGCCCGGCTTTCCCTAAACGGATACTGCCATGATCCAGATTGCCAACTTGCCCAATTGTGGCATAGCAATCGCGATGCACAAGGCGAATTTCGCCCGATGGCAGTCGGACATGTGCGTAGCTGCCTTCTTTGGCCAGCAACTGCGCAGCCGTACCGGCCGAGCGCACCATCTGACCACCACGTCCTGGCTGAAGTTCGATATTATGAATCATCGTACCGGTCGGGATATGGCTGATTGGCATACTATTGCCAGGTCGAACATCAACATCGGGGCCAGCAAGGACGGTATCGCCAACTTGTAAGCCGATTGGGGCAATAATATAACGCTTTTCGCCATCCGCGTAATTGAGCAAAGCCAGGCGAGCTGTACGGTTGGGATCGTATTCAATCGCTGCAACACGAGCCGGAATACCACGCTTGCTTCGTTTGAAATCGACCAAACGAATTTTGCGACGATGTCCGCCACCTCGATGGCGAACCGTGATACGTCCTGATGCATTACGACCACCGCGGCTGCGGCGAGGCATCAGTAACGAGCGCTCCGGTTTGTCTTTGGTAATTTCTTCAAATGTATAGCCTGTGCTATCCCGCATACCGGGGGTCACGGGCTTATATTTCTTGACAGCCATGATTAACGTACTCCTTCGAAGGCATCGATGGTGTCGTCAGGATCCAAGGTCACGAGTGCTTTTTTATATGCACTACGGCGAACCAATAACCGACGACTGAGCGCACGACGACCGCGTTTTGCGGGCATAACCATGGTATTTACGCGCACCACATTCACATCGAACAGAGCTTCTACTGCATCTTTAATCATCGTCTTGGTTGCGGATTTATCCACCTCAAACGCATATTGATGCAATTTCGTAAACTGGTGGCTCGATTTCTCTGTCCACAACGGGCGCTTCAAAACTTCATAAACACTTATAGCCATATCTACCTCTCAATTATCCCAAATGGTCCAAAATCGCATCCAAAGCTTGAAGAGGTAGGATGAGTTTATCGTAGCTCAACAGGTCACGAATGTTGAGGTAATTTACCAGCAAGGTTTTTGCATTGGGCAAATTACGGGCCGATAATTCAACGGCTTCATAAACTGCATCCTTCGCAGGAATTACGATCAATGCACTAGAGTCCTTTGCCAGAACATCCAGAGCCTGTGCCATGAGACGGGTTTTTACTTCGTCCAGCTTGAGTTCATCTACGACAATGATTTCATTACCGGCTGCTTTGGCGGATAATGCAGAACGAAGGGCCGCTCGGCGCATTTTGAGGGGCATCTTCTTGGCGTAGTTGCGCGGACGGGGGGTGTGTGCCTTACCGCCACCGGGCCAAAGCGGTGAGCGAGTTGAACCCTGTCGTGCACGGCCAGTGCCTTTCTGCCGCCAAGGTTTACGCCCGCCACCCGAGACTTCACCCCGGTTTTTTGTCTTATGCGTCCCCAAGCGTGCGTTTGCCATTTGGCGCACATACGCCTGGTGCATTAGATCGACATTAATGGAGGTTTCAAAAATCGCTACCGGCAAATCGACGGTATTGATTTTTTCACCTTTCATATTCAGAACATTCACTTCCATGATCGCTTCGCTCCCAACTCTACTGCTTGCGCGTTTCCTTGACCACAACAAGGCTTCCCTTGGGGCCAGGAATAGCACCGCGTACACCGATGAGATTACGTTCAGCGTCTACCAAAACCACTTCTAAGTTCTGGGCGGTAACACGCTGATTACCCATATGACCCGGCATACGCTTGCCAGGGAAAACTCTAGCGGTGCCTGATGTAGCGCCAATAGAGCCTACTGCTCGATGACGATCTGACTGACCATGCGTTTTCGGTCCACCGGCAAAACCGTAGCGTTTTACTGCACCGGCAAAGCCACGGCCTTTACTTCGGCCAACCACATCTACATGATCGCCATTCTCAAACACTTCAACAGTAATCTGGTCGCCTTCCTCTACACCAGGGTTTTTTGCCTGGAATTCGCGCAAAAAGCGCAGGGGCGGCAGATCATTGCGTTTCAAGTGTCCAAGCTGACCACCTGTCAGACGCCGAGGGTTAGATTCACCAAAACCCAGCTGTACAGCAGAATAACCATCATTCTCCACGCTGCGCACCTGGGTAACATAGCAAGGCCCAGCTTCAATTAATGTAATCGGGATTGCCTCACCGACGCCATTGAAAATCTGGGTCATGCCAATTTTCTTTCCAATCAGCCCTTTCAACATTTCGGTTGTTCTCCTTATTTTTTCTTAGACCCGAGAGGCTATTCGTATTCGCTTCCAGGTCTGGTATCGAGGGACTGTTAGTCTGGGCTTGACTGCATCATCCCAAAATAGCGCAGTTAGGTACTCGCTGCGACATGGGGTATTTCCTGTCGCTGGCGCAATAACTCTTACGCTATTTTTTGTGCGTTAATGCACTGGTATTGGTTTACTTATAAAATTCAACCAATGCACTAACTAAACAAAAAATAAACAACTAAATTTTGATCTCAATATCCACGCCTGCGGGCAAATTCAGCCGCATTAGCATATCGATGGTTTTCGAGTCCGGTTCGAGTACATCAATCAAACGATTGTGTGTACGCACTTCGAAATGTTCATGCGAGTCTTTATCAATAAAAGTTGAGCGACGAACAGCAAAACGTTCAATTTTAGTGGGTAGTGGCACAGGCCCCACAACGCGGGAACCGGTTCGTTCAGCGGTGTCCACAATGCGTTTTGCTGATTGATCTAAAACTCGATGATCGTAAGCTTTCAGGCGAATGCGTATCTTTTGGTCAGCCATATTTTACCTATTCAATGATCTTAGTGACAACACCAGCACCTACGGTCA
>CALCSH010000479.1 GCA_937893815.1 uncultured Anaerolineae bacterium
TGCAACAACTGACGAAGCCGGGCATTGCCTATGCACTACTCACAGCTTTTACAGTAGCTTCTTATACAATATGGGACAAAATTGCCGTTATGCGCATTCATCCTTTTCTGTATTTTTACGGCTACACATCTTTAACCGCCCTTTTCTACCTCGTTTTTCTAATAAAAAGATTCTCAAAAAACGAAATTCGAGCGGAATGGCAACAAAACAAATTTTCCATCGTTTCAGTAGGAATCCTGAATACGTTTACTTACTCTCTGGTGCTGGTTGCACTAGGGTTAAGTAAAGCAACCTACGTAGGCACGTTGAGGCAACTTAGCCTTATTTTTGGAATACTTTTAGGATGGAAATATCTTGAAGAATCTCTCCCGCTTCCGAAAATCGTGAGTGTTTGCATGATCCTTATTGCAAGTGCGCTCATTGCATTTGCACATTGATCAGGTATGAATTGATGGGGCTGTTACGCCATGAATAATAACCACTTTTTCAACTGTGACAAATTTCCATAGCCTTAATAACCTGGGTTCGGGAAAACTAAACAAGCGGAAAGGCCGAAATTTGATCTTGGGTGAAGCCAATGGAAGGTTTAGTTTGCTGGAAAGAATAGGCAAGCAAGACAGCTAACAAATTGACAACGAAATTGGCGAAACTGCGATGACGAGATTGTTCAATTTGCGAGATATTCTTAAGTTGGTCACTGATGGTTTCAAGGATGGAGCGTTTACGGAGCATCAGTTTGTCTTCCAAAGGCAGCAAGCGGTTTTGCATGTTCTTGCGAATACTTGTAATCAGCACCAAACCTTCATCGTAGAGTTGTTGAAAGAGTGTTTGGGAAATGTAGCCTCGATCCGCAAAGAGTTTACCGAACAGTTTATCGGCCATATCTGGTACAGGCTTGCGGTAATCTACACAACCCGGAGTGAGTTGAAAAGCAAGAATTTCGCCTCGCTCATTGACGTTTTGCCTCGCTTTGCCAATCCAGCAAACAACTTGTTGCGTTTGATGCGGTGATTATGACACACTTTCAACAGCGTCGAATCCACAAAAGATATGCCCGTGCAAGTATCTTTCCTTTCGATCACGCAGGCCAACAAAGGCACCAAGGATCTCGTCATGAGTTCCACAAAACGATTGTAGCTCACTAATCTCGGAAACTCCGAACGCAAATGGGCTTGCACGTACTGCAGGTAATAGGCTTTGAAGTCCCGGTAATGCGACCGATGAAAATAGATAATGATGGTCATGATCTCACTCATGGTCAACTGAGACAGGCGCAGTCGTTTCGCACTGCCAACTTCGAGTAGTTTCTCTCTCCACTATGGATAAAACGCTCGCCAGAAATCATCGACATCACAGAATAATTCAAGTAGTCCCATTTTGGACACCTTTCTTTGTTGTTTTGGGTTGAAGGAGTCTAATTTCCTTCTCGAAAGGTGTCCACTTTTTCCCTTATCCCGAACTCAGGTTAAAGTAGTAACCACGCCCCCTTTTTGTTTTTATATAGTGCGGCAGGGATGGATCAGGCTCAATTTTCGCCCGCAGGCGGAAGATAAATATCTTGAGCACTTCAGGATCTTCATACCCAGGCCCCCAGACGGCTGCCAACATTTCTCGGTGCGGAATAATTTGACCGGCGTTGGCGATCAGATACAAAAGCAAGCGGTATTCGGTGGGGGTCAAGAAGGCGGGCTGTCCGCCAGAGTACACTTCACTTCTCTTTTGGTCAATCACCAGCGCGCCATCGCCGAAGACCAGCTTTGGTTCTGTGGGAGAGGGAGGCTGTTTGGCACGGCGCAATGCCGACCGCACCCGCGCCCGAATTACAGCCATACTTGAGGGCTTGATAATATAATCATCCGCCCCCAACTCTAGCCCTTGCACCTGATCTAATTCAGCATCGCGGCCAGTCAGCATCAGCACCGGTATGCTGGATGTTTTCCGTATTTTCTGCAAAGTTTCAAGGCCGTTCAGGCGCGGCATAACCACATCCAAGATCACCAAGTTGAAGTAAGATTCTTTTAGCATCGCTAAAGCTTGTTGGCCATCACGTGCCACGGCAACTTGATATCCGGCATAACTCAAGGAATCTTGCAACATTTCAATCACTGCCAGTTCGTCCTCGACAACCAGGATACGCTCACTCATGATGCTTTGTCCAGGGGCAAATATACGCTGAAGGTGCTACCCTCCCCGGAGATGCCAGAACTCTCTGCGGTAATATCCCCTCCATGAGCGCAGATGATCTCTCGGGTTAGCGCCAACCCTAAACCAGCGCCACGCTGTTCGCTTTTGGTGCGGGCATTCTCTCCGCGGTAAAAACGTTCGAAAATATATGGCAGTTCTTCTGGGCGAATCCCCCAGCCGTTATCAGCGACAGCAATGATCCACCACTCCCCCCGACGTTCAACAGTAAGCCGTACCCAGCCTCCGGGATCATTGTAGCGCAGGGCATTATTGAGCAGGTTAATAACCACCTGGCGCAGGCGCCCCTCGTCGGCTTGGATGATCAGAGCAGGAGAAATTTCTCCCAGACGAAGATTGATCGATCGAGCCTGGGCGCGCTGCTGCATCAGAGTTATGGTATCCTGCAAAAATGGAGCCACACGGAAAGGCACACGATTGAGAATATATTTTCCTCGTTCGAAACGCGATAGATCGAGCAAATCGTCCACCAATTGGGCAAGGTACCCCGATTGTTCATGAATGGTGCGCAGGTAATGCTGTACCCGCTCTGACGAGTCGACCTCGCCATCCAGTAGCATTTCGGTTAGCCCGGAAATTGCAAAAAGGGGAGTACGCAATTCGTGGGATACTTGTCCGACGAATTCAATCTTCTCGTGCATGGCGCTAAGCAGGTCGTCGTGAAGCTGTTTGGTACGCAGCAAAGAGCGTGTGCGCGCCAGTAGTTCGGCCTCGTCAATCGGCTTGGTAATGAAATCATCGGCGCCAGCATCCAAACCTTGCAGGCGGCTGGCGCGTTCTGTTAAGGCAGTGACCAGTATGACGGGGATAGATGACGTTTGGGGATCACCCTTCAAGGATTGGCAGACTTCGAAACCGCTCATCCCCGGCATCATTACATCCAGCAGAATTAGATCGGGCGCTTCTTCGGCCACGCACGATAAAGTGGTAGGCCCATCTGTCGCAATCTGCAGCCTGGTATATCCCTCTGATTCCAATAAATCATGTAGGAGTTGGCAACTCTCAGGATTATCATCCGCGATCAGAATATGTTTTTTATTCATCTCATGTGGCCGATTTGACGATATTCGCAGCGATCTGCTGCAAGGGTAAAGATACTTGCACCCCCCCCTTCTCGACTGCCTGTTTGGGCATGCCGTAGATCACAGAACTGGCTTCATCCTGAGCAATTGTCCAGCCGCCGCCATCGTAAATAGCTCGCATCCCAGCTGCGCCGTCATTTCCCATCCCGGTCAGGATCACCGCACAGGTTTGCCCGGCACAAAATTTAGCCAGTGAATTAAAAAGTACATCGGCAGAAGGGCGGTGTAAGCTGTCAGATGGTTCAGTTTTCAATTGCACTTTGTAGCCTCCGTTAGATGGCACAACGGTGATATGCACATCCGACGGCGAGATCAGAGCCACGCCAGGGGTAATGATGTCGCCAGCTTTGGCCTGGCGTACCTTTATCTGTGAAAGACTATCCAGTCGATCAGCCAGCGGAGCCGTAAACCCTTTGGCAATGTGCTGCACGATCACAATACCGGCCTTGAGATCTAGCGGTAGAGCGGGTAGTAAAATTTGCAGAGCAGCAGGTCCGCCTGTCGATGTGGCTATTGCGATGATTGACCTACCTCGGCGCGGGTCAACTTTTCTTGTAGCGGCAGATACCGGCTCGATTTTATTGCCTGACAGCGACTCGATGATGTCGCGGAATTTCTTTTGAGTGACATCGACCTGGGATGCGATTTTAACCTTGCTAGTATAGGCCGTTTTAACTTTGCCAAGAATCTCTGTACGGATTGTGCTAATATCCAACGAGATTGACCCAGAGGGCTTGGTGATGAAATCCACCGCGCCCAACGATAAGGCTTCCAGGGTTTCCTGAGCGCCTCTTTGAGTGATGGAGCTAAGCATCACTACAGGCGTGGGCATTTCGGCCATGATTATTTTCAACGCAGTCAGGCCATCCATCACCGGCATGACCACGTCCATGGTAATTACATCGGGGCGGAGTAGTTTGGTCTGCTGGATGGCTTCTTCGCCATTGGTGGCTGTGCCAATCACTTCGAGATTTGAAACTGTTTCTAGAATTCGGGATAGGTTGCGGCGTATGAAGACTGAATCGTCTACCACCAAAACACGGATTTTTCTCATTACTTACTGTCTCCTTCAAGCACCAGATCGTCTAAAATCTTCTGGAGGTTCAATTCAATCACCATCTTTTTGTCCTGCATGGCGACATGTTGACAATAATCTAGATCGATGGCGGACAGGCCTTCTGGAAGAGGCCGAAAGGCGCTTTCTGGAAAATGCTCGAATCCTATCATTACATCTGCCCACAGTGCCAATGCACTGTCAGCCACCCCCCGGAGTACGATCAGGCGCGGGCGAGTGTCATGGGCCGCAATGGCCAACCCAAACCTGCGCCGCAGATCTATCACAGGCAAAGCCCTGCCTCGCAGGTTGATCAGTCCTAAGATGTGGCCAGGAACATGCGGCAGAGGAGTCATCGGCAGCGGTTCGATCACGCTAGACACCCCTGCAACCGGTAGTCCATAGCGCTCATCTGCTAACTCAAACACCAGCAGCGAGCGCAGGATCAGGGAGTGTTGCATCGTGTTCGCTTCCGGCGCATTGCCCACGAAAAGGGTTTTCAAGGCTGACGATTGGCTGCTTTCAGCCTGAGCCGAATCAAGCAGTTGGCCTAATTCGACCTGCTCGTCGGGGGAGAAAATCTGTTCAAAATCCAGCATTACCAGCAGGCGATCTCCCAAATGCGCGATTCCCTGTAAGTAGCTCTGACTAATCCCAGCGATCAACCGAGATGGGATTTCGAAATCGGATGTTTGCACATTGAGCAATTCGAGTACTGCATCTACTAAAAATCCAACCAAACCGAAAGAAAGCCGCGCCACAATAACGCAGCTTTCTTCTGTGTGTGGGGCAATTTCTAAGTCTAACCGCTTGCGCAGATCCACCACTGGCACAATGTGGCCTCTGCGCTTGAGCAATCCTTCAACATAGCCTGGGATTCCATCCAGGTGGGCCAGTTCTTTTGGTTGGATGATCTCTTGGATGCGACTCACATCAAAGACATACTCGCTCTCAAGGATTTTGAACACCAACACGCGCAGTTCGGGTTGATTATACATTAGCCGAGGTTTGATTGCCTGTTGATGTGATTTTTCTGCCCCGATTTTTTGCTTACTTTTTGAAGGAGACATGAACTAATCCTTCAATCTCTCGGCCATTTGGCTGAGATCTTGTGTAGACAGAGCGGTCTGCTCGGTGGCAGTGGTAATCTGTTGACTGGCCTGGGCAATTTCAGTGAGGGCATTGGCGACATCTTCGGTCGTGTGGGCTTGCTGCTCAGCAGCGGCAGCAATCTGATGAACCATACTTTGCAAATCTGTGATACTGGTCACGATACCGCCAATTGCATTTTTTGTATTGGCGGCCATCTGAGTGCTTTGCGCGATCATTGCAGCTGCCCGCTGTGTATCTTCCTGATCCTGATTGATCAATACGGTAATTTCCGACCCTGACTCAGCCGTGCGCCTGGCCAGTCGGCGCACTTCTTCAGCAACCACATTGAAGCGCACCCCAAATTCTCCCGCGCCCGCCGCCTCGATGGCCGCGTTCAACGCCAGTAAGTCAGTCTGGGTGGCAATTTCCTGAATTAGCTCGATCACCCTACCAATCGCTTCGGCGCGCTGTCTCAACTGTTGAACCGTCTGGTTGGCGTCGTCGATACCAGCGACTACTTCTTGGATATTCACTTCGCCACGTTGCGCGCGAGTCGTGGCCTCCTGAGCCGCGTTTAGAGTGGCTGATGCATTCTCAGATACCTGCGAGATGGTAGCGGTCATCTCTTCCATGGCCGCCGAAGTGCGGGCGATATGGTCGCTCTGCTGGCGGGTGTTTTCGGCGATCTCCTGGGCGGTTTGAGCGATCTCTGTGGAGGCCGAGGCAACTTTGGAGGCGCGTAAATCGAAATAGGTATCTATGGCCACCTGTTCATCCAGATTGAGAATTTTATTTAACGCCATTAGCTTGCGAATGAGTTTCTTGGGGCGCCACCAATAACGCCGCACAAGGCTTGGAACCATATTTTGAAAATGGATGCTGTAGCCGCCGATGTACCAACGCGGGGTCAGCCCAATCAGATCATGGCGAACGCCGATCTGGTAACGGCGCTTAAAGTAACGATCATCATACTCGCCATCGAATAGCTCCAGTAGATATTGATTGAGAGTGTCACGCAGCCGATCCAGAGTGGAACCCGCCTGGCGAATCACTCCCATCGGGGTATCGAACTTTTCTAAGTGATCATAAAAATGATCTGCCGCATTTCCAACTTGAGCATTCCCCCAGGTTTTTAAATCCACCAGTTCGCGCTGGTCAGCCTCTGTAAAATTAATAAATGCCTTGCGCTCTTGCAAGGTCTTGAATATCGTCGAAATACTGGCATGGTTGCTCTTGTTTGTGCTCTCTGGCTTTTCGTTGGTTGCCATGATTACCTCCAGAAAAAACTCGGGAATTGAGGGTGCGAGGAAACGAATGCCTCGCCCGTCCCCAATTTCGGGAAATCTATTCTACGTTGACATTGCCGAAAAAGATACCGCTACACTTTAAATTGTGTGGCGGAATCTTTCAAGCGTTCAGCCAAATCTGACAACTCGGTGCTGATTTGAGCCACTTGCTGGGTCGCTCCGGCGATCTGGATGCTTCCGGCTGAAATGCTTTCCAATGCATCCGCTACTTCCTGGATTGAAAGGTTTTGTTCCCCTGTTGATCCGTTGACCACCTGCATCAAATCATTGAGCGCGAAGGAAGCATCCACGATACCTGTCAGCGCATCTCCAGCCCCTCTTGCCAATTGTGCGCCTTCGGTCATCATGACAACCGAATGCTGAATATCGGCCTGCACGGACAAAACAAGATCATTGACCTGGACGGTGGCCTGGCGAGTGCGGCTGGCCAGATCGCGTATTTCCTCCGCAACCACGTTGAAGCGTTTGCCTGCGTCTCCTGCGCCGGCAGCTTCGATGGCTGCATTGAGAGCCAAGATGTTGGTTTTAGCGGCGATTTCGCGAATTAAATTGACAATATCAGTGATTTCTTCCGCACGTCGCAGCAAGCCTGCGGTGAGCGCTTCTGTCTGTGCGAGCTTGCTGGCCGTGCCTTCTACCAGTTGGGCGCCCTGCTTGGCTTTTTGGCTGGCGCTCTCGGAGGCTTCGGCGGCTGTATCGACATTTAAAGCGATCTGTAAGGTGGTGGTTGCAATTTGTTCCATGGCGCTGGAAGTGCGTGAGAGTTGGTCGCGTTGTGACTGCGAAGTGCGCGAAACCTCCTCGGCTGATGAGGCCAATTCATTGGCTGAACTGGCGAGATTGGATGAGTCATCGAGCAAACCGCCAATCAGCGATTTCCAGCTCTGAAGTGTTTCCCGCAATGAGCCGCGCAACTGCCCAACTTCATCTTCCCCGGCAGGGGGGATGGCGACCGTCAAATCTCCTTGCTTTAGGGGAGAAATAATTTGGGTTATCTCTGTAAGCGGGCGAGTCAGTCGATTGGCGATCAACAGGCCAAAAATAACCGCTGCCAGCAGAGAAAAAATGGCCGCGATCAGCACGGCGCGTTGCATCTCTCTCACGGGTGCTAGCACTTCGTGATAAGGGATGGCGGTGACCAAGGCCCAATGGCGTGTTTGATCGCTGGGGTCATACATAACCGGTGAAACGGCGAAAAGGTTCTTTTGGTTTTCTACAATTGCTTGTTGACCGCTGACGAGTTGGGAACCAACATGCGGGTAATCCTTTTGAATTCTCGCATCATGACCTAGATCAAAACCCCACAGTTTGTTCTCTTCAGGATGGGCAAGGTAGTAACCTTCCGCATCGGCAAGCATGGAGAATTGTCCGCTCATTTCCATATCCATATCGTCGCCAATCGGAGCCAGGAATGATGTGGCGTTGACATTTAAGATGATGATGCCACGCCGATTGCCTTGAGCATCGAAAACAGGTGTCGCATAGCGCACCACCGGCCGGTAAGGCACTTCGATCTCGCCAGACTCGCGGTTGAGATTGAGCGGCGAAATATACACCTGGCCCGCTTGGAGCTTCATTGTCTCGATAAAATAATCGCGATCAGCCTTGTTCTGTAAATCTACATCCAGAACAATGCTCGCCTTTCCCGCTTCACTATTGACTCGAACAAGCTCCATCCCGGCCTCATCCAGGTAACGCAACTGCGCATACGCCGGGTTGGCAGCAAAGGCAATCATAATCGCGATCAGACGATCCTGCCATTGCTCATAGGTCGAAGTGCCCTCTTCATCAAAGAAGATGGTCTCGTTATTCAAAGTGACAGGGTTTAGCCGGGCACGCGCCAAACCCTTGATGGGGGGAGTCTCAGAAATCGCCAAAACATCATTGGAAAACCCCAAGAGTAAAATTTCGACTTCCCGGGCCAGCGAACGACTGCGCTCAGCGGCCAGATCCCTGGCATCCTGGGTGCGCGTCTTGCTTAATGCTTGCCCGCTGTAAACGCCCAGCACAACCAATGGAATGAGCGAAACCGCCAGGAAGGATACAGTAAGCCGGTTTCGAATACTACTGTTAAACCATTGTATGATTTTATTCATCGTCAAATCCTTTAATCGTCATACCTTTCAATGCCAGGTCGGGGAGCGATGTTGCTACTATGCGTGTTTTATTCATGGTTGCTCCAATCCATGAGCTGGGAAGACCACATAAAAAGTAGTACCTTCCCCAAAATTGCTTTTGAACCAGATATACCCTTTGTGTAATTCGACGATTCTCTTCGCCAGCGCCAACCCCATCCCGCTGCCTCCCTGGCTGCGCGAGAGCGGTTCCTCGAGCTGTTCGAAAGGTACGAAAATCTTATCGAAATCATCGGGCCTGATTCCCATGCCTGTGTCGGCAACCGTGATCAAAATCCAGTGGTCAGTACTCAGCTGCCTGTGGCCTGCAGGCAAGGGGCAGTTATCGATAATCCACTGATGGCTGGCAACTGTGGATTGAATACTAACCTGACCTGCCTCGGGCGTAAACTTGATGGCGTTCTCAAGCAGAATATAGAATACTTTTCTTAACCGGGTTGGATCGGCTACCAGGGTAACACCTGGTGTACACAAATCCCCATCCAAATGGATCTTCTTTTTATCAGCTTGAGCGTGAACCTCACTGAGCATGGTGGCGCATAGATCCTGCAGCAAGAAGCGTGTTTTTTGTAATTCGACTTCTCCAGCTTCGAGGGCGGTCAATTCCAGCACATCATTGACTAATGTTGACAGGCGCTGGGCGCTGGAGGAGATATTGCCCGCATAACGGGCCTGCTTTTGTGTGGACTCGCCTGAGTTGAGTCGTTCCAATATCCCAGCAAAGCCGATGATGGCATTGAGGGGAGTACGCAATTCATGGGACATGCGCTGCATGAAAGTTGTTTTGACATGCAAGGCGTGTTTTAAGTTAAGATTGGCCTGTTCTAATGATAAGACGGTCTTTCGTAGTTCTTCATCGGTCTGATCAAATATGCGGGCGTTTTCGATAGCCAGGGCGGCCTGATTGGCGAAGGCCCACAGAGGTTCAATGTGCTCTTTTGTCAGGCTATTGGGTGTTGACGAATCCAGGTTAAGAAATCCAATCACCCGCTCGTGGATAACAACCGGTGTTGCCAGGTACGACTTGACCCAGCCAGATTCTGGGGTTGTAATCCAGTCATCACAGAGCGCTGTGTCTGGAACCACAATCGGGCGTTTGCTCTCAGCCATTTTATATAAAATAGGGGAGGTCAGCGGCATATGAACATCTCTCAAATGGTCTTTGTGCTCGTTTGAATAGCCATGCCAATAAGCGATCCGGGCGTGCTGCCTTTCGATGAGCATGAAATTTGCTGCATCGGTTGGTACCACTTTACCTACATTCTCCAGAATACGCATCATCACCGTATCGAAATCCAGGGTGCTGGTGATGGCTGCGCTGGTGTCTTGCAGGGCCTCGGCCAGTTGGCGCTGTTCTTGTTCCGTTTGGAATAGCTGGGCAGTGTGGATGGCGATAGAAATCTGATTAGCGAAGATGCTGAGAATACCCATATCGGATTGCCGCAGATTAGCTCCCCAAAAATACAAGAAACCTTTGACTTGACTGGCTACGAGTAGCGGTAAAAATATCATCCGGGTATCGGGGCCGAATTCCAATATTTCTAATATTCGGCCGGTAGCTTGTTTATAAATTTCTGGCGCTGAACGGGCAAGCAGATCGAGAAGTTCCTGCCCGGCGTAATAGATTGGGGTCGGGTTGGCTAACAACCGGGGCAATATGGTCAGGTTTTCGGCTTTCAGTTGGAATCCATGCAGGTTCAGGCCCAATTCTTCTAATTGGATCAGTTTACTCGGCGCCAGTGAAGAACTCTCGAATACCGCTGTCTGGCTTGAAGGATCCCAAAATCCTAAAATGAAATTAAATGAAAAGTCGAAAAGCTCATCTTGTAGTATTTCATAAACGGGTTGAACATCTTGAACCGTGCGTATTTTCGCCGCGATGCGCGCCAGGGATGAGAGCAATGCGTTGCTTCGCTGGAGTTCATTGGCTTGTTTTTGCAGCGTTTGTCTAGCTTGTATTTGTTCCGTGATGTCATGAACCGTGCCAAGCATGCGCACAGGCTTACCGTGTTCTTCAAATGTGACTTCCGCCTGTTCGTGGACAACCCTTTCCTTACCATCCGGTTGCACAATGCGATGATCAATGCTGTAGGGTTTTCCATTGTAGAGGGCGTTATTCACTGATTGCATCACAAACGCCCGATCTTGGGGGTGCACTGCCTCAAGAAATGCCTCATAGGTTTCTTTGAACTGCTGAGGCGCAACCCCAAAGATACGGTAAATCTCATCAGACCAATATAGATGGTTTGTGATGATGTCCCATTCCCAATGACCGAGGTGAGCGATCCGCTGCGCTTCTGCCAAGACAGCTTCTTTGGTGTGGAGCGCCTTTTCGATTTGAACCCGTTGCTGGATTTCCAGTGTGAGTCTCTCGCGGATATCCCTTAAATAGCCGACCGCCCAGCCAATGATTACTAAAGCCCACGAGCCAGGACCCAAAAAAGCAGACAGGATATCCCCGCCCCCTGCACCGCGGGCATAGCTGATCAGAATTGCGTTTATTAAGGATAGCAGCACCCCGCCGATCACTCCGGCACGCCACCCCCAAAACCAACCGGCAGCCAGTAGCGGAATGACGGATAAGGCCGCGCCCACGCCCCCACCGGTGCGTCGGTAGAGCGGCCCAAAGGCCAGCGCGTAAGCGCTCAGGAAGACAAGACAAATGCCTACCTGCCAGCCAATCGATAAGCGACTGGCAAGCCTTTTTCCTGGTTGGTAGAGTGTGCTCTTTTTTGATTTCATTTGGAATTTATTGGAAGTGCAACGTAGAATGTGGTTCCCTTGCCATACTCACTTTCAAACCAGATATTCCCATCATGCAACTCGACCAAGTACTTGGTGAGCGCCAACCCCAACCCAGTGCCCTCTTGTGAGCGCACCAGCGGGTTATCGATTTGTTCGAACTCAGTGAAAATCTTGGAAAAATCTTCTTCCTTGATGCCGATGCCTGAGTCGCACACGGTGATCAATGTCCAGTAATCTGAGGCCGGTGCACGGTGACCGGTGGGAAAAGACTGGTAATGGATGACGCTTGACTGCATGCTGACCCTGCTGCCCTCGGGCGCAAATTTGACCGCGTTGGAAAGCAGGTTGAGCAAGATCTGGCGCAAACGGGTGCGATCGGCGAGGATCATCGCGGCCGGGTCGGACAACTCGCTCTGGATATGGATGCCCTTGGCCTCTGCCTGGGGCGAGATCATCGCGTTAACATTGGCAAATGCATCTGCCAGCAATATTCGCTCCAGGTAGAGTTCCATTTTACCGGCTTCAACCTTGGCCAGGTCAAGCACATCGTTGACCAGTACCAATTGGTGTTCCCCGCTGCCGAGGATATGTTCGACATATCGTTGCTGGCGCTCGTTGAGCGGGCCTGTGGTTTCCTTTACCAGCATGCGGGCGAATCCCAGGATGGCGTTCAACGGCGTACGCAGTTCGTGGCTCATGCGATTCATGAAGTCGGTTTTGGCCTGCGTGGCGCTCTGCAACTGGCGGTTGGCTAGCGATAATTCTTTGGCCTGGGATTGTAGCTGCTCATAGGAACGCGCCGACGCTAAACCTAACCCGGTCTGGTTGATGATGATGCGCAAGGTATCTTCATCCAAAACGTCCTGTTCAATGACCAGCACACCCAACACCTCGCCTCGGGCTTTG
>CALCSH010000480.1 GCA_937893815.1 uncultured Anaerolineae bacterium
CCCCATATATTCCGGCGGACATCTCCGTCATCGGCTTTTTGCAGTAGAGTCTTTTATTCAATTGATCCAGAGCCGTTTTTGACTCTTAGGGTATGGACAGCTACGCACAGCGGTCCCGACGGGGGGTGGAAACAACCCGAAATAATTCGGGGTACACAGAACCCCGTGGACTCGCTTCTAGGACAACCTGGGCGTTGGCTGCACCGATTGTGCAGCTTTTTCTTTTAAAAGACTTTTATTTCTCTCAAAACCGAACTGAGATTATTGTACTTCCCCCCAAGGAGTCAATATTATTTCAGCACTTCGGACAAGTAAACTTGTGAAACGAATGTTTCTTGTCTAGCCGAGCGGCGCAAAGCACGCTTCCATATATAAAGCCAGCTACTCCTTCGCTACCAACACAAAGGTTCCCGTCAACTTCGTTACTGCAATGGCACGCCCATCAGGTGTGATCTGTGTGTCTAGTTCACGCCACATACCGCGAGCTTCATCCCACCACATAATCGCCAGGTTACGTCCCAGTATATTCACCGGTATCTGGAAGATGACAGCAAGACTCTCCCCATCCGGCAGCCGGTTCAAGAAACCAGCACTATTGGATAGGCTAATCGTCAGGCCGCTAATCAGCTCAGCAGCATTGCCAAAGGTGACAACACGCCCGCCCTGAGCCAGATAGTTCATCCCAAACTGGACCAGCCCCCAACCCAGCAGAGCCGCATCAAAGAACTCCGAGATATGGGCCATACCACCGATCCCACCGGAGAACACCACCAAACTACCTGTCGGGTTCACTACGGAGGTCGGGAAGCCAAGATTGAGTGGGATCGTAATGCCGCCGCTGCCCGCATGGTACGTGCCTGCCGCACCCATCGCCAGAGTGATCAATTCATCCAACGATTGCGTTTCACCGTAATAACTGAATAGTTCCAGAAGCACATCGTTATTCGCAGGACGTTCTGGCGGCAGCACCACATTCTCTACATCGGCGGGAGCACCCAGACCGGTGCCATTGTAGATCGTATAATGCCCATACGCCGCATAGTGCTCGTAGGAAATGGTATCACTCCCATTGCCACCCGCAATTGTGCCTGTACCGCCCGCCAGTTGTGCCCCCGGAAGCATCACAAACCAGTCATTGCCAGCGCCGCCGATCAGGTGTTCGAGCGCGTCATTTCCGTGTGTGAGTGTATTTGGGCCACCCGTGACACGCAAACCACTGCCAATCAGGAAGACCAGACTCGTATCGACTGGCGTGAAGTCCAGGGTGTCGTTGCCGTTGCCAGGCTGCTCCGCGATGACCACACTGCCCCAGCCTTCGTAGGTCAGGTAGGTGTCATCCCCGGGGCCAGCATCCACATTGGTGATACCAGGCGCGTGCGTGCTGTGGATGTCAATCTGATCGTTCCCGGAACCCAATTCAAGATTCAGGAGTTCCAGATCGCCATAGGTCAGAGTGCCGCCCATGCCCAAACCGGTCAACTGCGTGCTGGTCAGATCGCCCGTATTATTCGCCGCGTCCCCCGCATCACTGACATTCAGTCTGTCCAGATCATCATCCCCAAAGATGGACAGATTCGCCCCGATGCCATTCAACGTGCCAAGGTTGGCCGGTGCATCCGAAGATACGTTGATGGTATCCAGGCCAGCCCCGGCGTTGATCGTGGTATCCCCGGCGATGGTCTGCACGTTGATGGTATCGGCATCATCGCCGCCGTTGAGCGTGGTCGTGGAACCTGTGCCAGTAGCCTGCACAGTGACGGTATCCTGCCCAGAATCGCCATTGATCGTCGTGGTTTGCCCGTCACCTGTAGTCTGCACGATCACCGTATCGGCGCCATCGCCAGCGTTGATGTTGGTCTGGCCGGTGTGCGTGTCGCCGATGGTGAGGGTGTCATTACCGGTTGAAAGTTGAAGGTTGAAAGTTTCAAAAGTAGTATAGGTAATTGGTGCGGCGCCCGTGCGGTTGAGCGTGGTGGGTGTGAGGGTGTAGCTGTTATCGTCGGTGTCAGCCTGATCGCTGATTGTCAGGGTGTCACCCACAGGGTGGGCATTCCCGTGGACGTTGAGAACGCCCAGGAAACCATCTAACGAGTGTGTAGCGTCACCGAGGGTGAAGTTATCATCGCCGCCGCTGCCGCTGGCTGTAGTTGTGGTGATGGCGCTGGTAGACTGTACGGTGAAGTCATCATCGACGGTTGAAAGTTGCAGGTTTAAGGTTTCAGTTGTGGCGTAGCCAATATTTGCCATACCGTCGAGTGTTAATTTAGCGTCGGTCAAGTTAGCGGTCAGGCCGCTGGTAAGGGACGTCAGATGGTTGATATTGAGTGTGTCCGCGCCAGCATCGCCGTTGATCTGAATGAGCGGTGCATTGAAGAGAGCATCGTAGGCTTCCAGATTTATGGTGTCATCGCCGCTACCCGCATTGATGGTCAGGGAGTTGCTCGGGGTGGTGAAGGTAACGACTTCGGCCCGCGGGGAGTCAATCTTCGATTTGCCATTGCTGGCGGTGTCGTCATCGCTGAGGGTGATGGTCTCGGTGCCGCCGTTGAAGGTGAAGCTGCGATTCTCGGTATCCAGATTATCGTCAATTGGTTCGAGGCCGGTGAAGGTGATGGCCTGGTTGCCGGTGATGGCGATGGCCTGGTTGCCGGTGATGGCGATGGTGCCGTCGCTGGCGTTGCTAAAGGTGTAGTCCACGTCCGAGAAGGTCGGACCACCTTCGAGCGAGAGCGAATCGCCGCTGGCTAGAACTGGGTTGCTTCCGTGGTAGAGAATCTCTCTTGAGAAGTTCCCCAATGAGAAATCAATCGTCAAATGATCGGCCTTATCAAGCACGTAGAAAATAATCTGCGTGCCGGAGATCAGGCTGAAGGGCACAATGGTGGTGTTCTTATCAGGGCGTAGCGCTCCGGCGATACCCTTTGGGACGACAACGTTGTTGGGATCGAAGATAATATACTGGCTGTTAGCCACATCGGACTGAATAGTGAGGGTATCTTCAGTATCGCCGGATGCGCCGCCAATATCGGTGATGAGCAGGTTACCCGTGCCGCTTTCCAACGTGACCAGGGTGTCGGCCAACAGCAATTCGACATCGTTGCCGTCACCACCGGAGTAGGTAATCATGATTTCAATGCCGTTGATATAGAAGCGGGTGCCATCGGGCAGGTTCTTGAAGACGCCGGTGATGGTACTGCTGGGGTCGAGGTTTTCAAGAATAACAAAGCTGTCACTCGGCTCGGGGATGTAGTTGAGCGTGACGTTGAGGGTAGCATCGCTTAGATTGAGACTGCGCCCGGCTCCCGTAACCTGCACTTTGTCGTGTTCGGTGACGGGGACAATGCCATTGAGTGAGATATCAAATTGGGCTGCGCTGGAGAAAGTGACATCACCCTGAACGATAACTTGCCCGGTGTTGGCGTTGCCGGGGGTGAGGGTTCCAGTTCCGAGGAAGGTCAGCGAACCGCCAAGTGTACCATTGCCGCCAAGCGTTGTGCCTGCCGCCATGGTCATGCCGTTGACGGGCGCCAGGGTGGTATTGAGCATCAGCGTGCCACCATTGACGAAAGCCTGATCGCCGCCGGTGATGCCCAGACCAGGCAAATTGAGGGTCGCCGCGCCGCCTTTGGTAAAATCCCCACCGTTCAGATCAAGGTCAGCGTTGATAACATTCAGGGTGTCACTTCCTGCCGTGCTGGTGACGCTCAGGTTCAGTGGCGTCACTGACGTCCAACCGTCAATGGTCAGGGTATCATTGCCACTGCTGAGGATGATATTGATGGTTTCGACCATGCCATAATCCACCGGCTGAGGCAGGCTGAAGCCGCTCAAGGTCGTTTCGCTGAGGGTTCCGGCTGTGCCAGCGGAGGCATCGAGGTTCAGGGTGTCGCTGCCATCATCACCGGAGAGGGTCATGCGGTAATTGGACATTACGTTGAAGTCGCTAAGGTTGAAGGTATCGTTTCCGGCGTTGCCGCTGAGATACAGGGCCATGCCATTGGGCATTCCGCTGATATTAACATCATCATCACCTTCAAGCAGGTCAATCTTGAGACCTTCCACCCCGGAATAGGCCAGCAAGACATCAGCGGCGACGGGCAGCTCAGAGATGATGGTGGTGGGGCTAAAGCTAACCGTGTCGGCATTGGGTGTGCCGTAGATCATGAGATAGTCCATATCGGTCAACGGACCGCTATCGCTGATCGCCACCGGGCCTAGTAAAGCATCGGGGATCGTCGCACCTGCCAGCCAATAAATATCGTCGCCGTCTTGACCATCCAGGGTGATGCCGTCTTCACGCGTGCCGTAGACTTCAAAGGTGTCAGCATCCGCACCGCCAAGGAACCAGCAGACCGAGAGCGGGTGGTCGTTGATCAGGAAGGTGTCGTTCCCGGCCAACCCTTCCACATTGAAGCTCTCGAAGGATGCGTCGTACCAGAAGATCGAGGCGTTGATCTGCGTCCAGTCATCGTGGATCGCGATGCTATCATCGCCCGCAGTGCCTGCCAGGGTCAGGTGATCCTGCTCGGCGTCATCTCCCTTGTCGTCATTCCCACTATCGAAAGCATAGATCGTGGTAGCACTGGCGGGTGTTGCCAGGTAGTAGGTATCGTTGCCCACGCCACCATCAAAGGTAACGTCGTCAACACCGATACTCTCCAAGGTCAGGCTGTCATTACCGCCCACACCCAACACGGTGAGTACCTCGATGGTGGCACTGTCGTAGGCCAGGGTCACGCCGTTGATATTTACAGCCGTATCGGTGACCACAATCACATCGTCGTTATCGGACGCCAGGGCGACCAGGCGATCCCTATCAAATGGATCTGTGCCACTGTCGAGCAGGTTCAGGCCAGCCAAAGTACCCACTTTGATGATATAGCGGTCTGAACCGCCTTTGCCATCCAGGGTGACGGTGCCGCTGAAATCTGCCACATTGAAGGTGTTGCTGTTGGGGCCGCCGACCAGGGTGACGATGTCAATATTATGCAACTCCATCCGACCGCCATCTCGATCTGCCAGCAAGGTATCGGTGAGGGTGAAATCGGTGTCGGCAGCGGGGAAATTGAGGCTATTGCCCGACCCGCCAGCCTGATAGCGCAGGGTATTGGAGACCGGCGTGTACAAAGCGGCAGCTTCTTCGGGCGTAAGTACTTGATCTTCACTCAGGCTCAACAATTCATCCAGCTTGTCGGGGCGCACCAGGATTTTGTCATGCATGGGCAGGAGCAGGTTATCGGCAAGGATATTGAGAGTGTAGCCGCCATTGGTTTGGATGTCAAAGGACGATAGGCCGTATGCCGTCAGCCCTTTGACCCCAACAGTGATGGATTTACCGGTAGTGCCTGCGGTGGAATCCACAGCAATCACCAACAGTTCAACATCATTGCCATCGCCGCCGCCATAGGTGATCTGCATTTCGACACCATCGCTGGTGAAACGGCTGCCCTCAGGCAATCCCAAGAAGGTGCCGTGGATCGCCGAACTCGGGTCAACGTTCTCGACGATCAAGAAAGAGTCGCCGATGGCGGGCACAAAGTGCAGATCAACATTCAAAACAGCATCATCAAGATTAAGCCACCGCCCTACACCGATCAACCGAATCTGGTCGTATTGCAACGCAGGAATAAGCCCATCTAGTTCAATGTTTAGATAGACTGCGTTGTTCAGGGTCAGGTCGCCATTGATAGCCAGATATCCAGGAGATGAACCGGGGTTCAGGCTGCCAGCTCCCTGGAAGGTCACCGGCCCACCGATGGAACCCGTGCCGCGTAAGTGCGTGCCAGAGACCATCTGGATGCCATCTTCCGTGCTGCTCAGGTCAATCAGGTTGATGATGTTGGGATTACCGGAATCATCTTCACCAGCACTGAGGACGAATGAAGGCACATCGAAGAGGTAGAAGGGGCTGATCCAATTATCAACCGGGTCAAAAAGCTTCTGAGCCTTGGCTTCTTGCAAAACTTGATCAACCGCTTGAGGATGCGTTACGGATGAGGGCGGGGAGATTTCGGTAATGTAGATATAGCCGCCGCCATCGGTAGGAATGCCGCCGATACGACCGTTGAACTGCGGAGCGCCGCTGAGTACCAGAATGCCGTCAATAGCCACCGCATACCCCATCATATCGCCAGAATAGCCGTCCGAGGCCTGTAGTGGCTCCACAACGGTCTCCAACTCCCATACGCCATCTTTGAGGCCATAGGCGTAGACCGAACCTTCGTCATGGTAGGTGGTATTGACTTCGCCGCTCTCGCGAACAACATCCCGCAGGTAGGCGCCAATCACCAGACGTTCGCCAGAGATAGCAACGGCATTGCCGAAGTTATCAGTGGGGACACTGGTCTTCAGAGACAGTTTCATATGCGCTGACCAAACGGAATCGGCGCGGGTGAAGGTGTAGGCTGCGCCGGTATCGGATGCGACACCGGGCGCGCCGACCACCGCGCGGTCGCCGTCAACAGCAACGCTTGTACCAAAGCGATCACCGGGCTGGCCATCATCAGCGGTCAGGGTTGCTTGCTGTGACCATGCTGTTCCAGTGCGATGATAAACGTAGGCCGCGCCTGTATCCGCGTTCTCACCAGGCGCTCCGACAAACAACGTATCTACATCCAGCGAGAGTGATGTTCCGAAACGACCTGTGCCCGTCAGTTGTTCTTCTACACTCCAAACAAAGCCATCGCGGAGGTAAATATATACCGAGCCTGCGTTAGGTGCACCAATAGCCACCGTATCGACTGAAATATCTACGGACTGGCCGAAGAGATCGCCAGCAGCCCCATCGGAAGCGGTCAAGCGGGCTTTCTGGAGCCAGCGATCAGCATGACGATCGAAGATATAGACTGCACCGCTGTTTTGCCCCGCTTCGTTGACGGCATTGGCGGCACCGACGATGATCGTGTCGCCGTCGAGAGCCACACTGCTGCCGAACTGATCCTTTTCGCTAGAACCCAGACTCTTGAGGGTGGCCTGCAGGGACCAGGTTTCGGCGTCGAGGCTGTCGCGGGTGAAGACAAAGGCTGCCCCGCGATCATCGTATTCAGGCGCGCCGACTACGGCCGTCAGGCCGTTGACATCCACGCTGGCACCAAATTTGGCGGTAGGCAGCGCCTTGGGTAGCAGGAAACCTATGGATGTCCAGGTCGGGCCGTATTGGCGGAAGTTATAGAGCCTGCCGGTATCGTTGGTGCCAATTACGTAGTGGGCTTCCCCGGCAAAAGCAGGAGCAATGCCGAAGCGCTGAACGCTTCTGTCGCCGCTGAGCAAGTTGCCGACAGAGATCCCGTTGATCTTGAGATTAGCCGCCCCGGTGTCGGTATGATCGCAACTAATTGTGTCGCAAATGGGATCTTTGGGGTCGTAATCACCCATAGGATCGCCGGTGATGTAGAGGTTGCCAGAGGCACCCAGGGCGTTGTCGTCCGTGTTCCAATCGAAAGCGGAGGTGTAGAGGATATCCTTGAGGTTGGTGTACCCGGTCTGGTAGCTTTCAGCCCGGATGGGCGTACCCCAGGCGGTCGTCCAGTTGGTAAAGTACTGGCTGCCCGGGTTAGCAACATCTACCGTGTACAACCGCCCGTTATCTTTGTTGGGCGCACCGACATGCAGCGTGCTGCCGTCCAGTTCGACTTCGGTGCCAAACTGGAGGTCGTCAATGTAGGTATAAGTGAGCGCCGTTTGGGCGTAGTCATGGCGAATCTTTCCACCAGGATGATCACTCAGCGCGCCTGCTGCATTATTCTCGATTTGAAACAAAAAGAAGAGAGGAGGTATAGGCCAGAACCATTGATTATTTTTGGCTGAAATAATTTTTGTTTCTGTAAAGGAATCATTGTTAGTGGACACAAAACTGTAGAGATCAATAATCTTCGTACGCGGTCCCATCTCAAAGGAGAAAGGTATTAGCGTCCAATCCATAAAATTCGAATCGTTTAGCGTCAACGCATCGGGGGAACAAACCTGATCACCTGTAGCATCATTGCGAAGACAGGCCCGTGAAGCCTCAGCCGTAAAGATGGTATGGTAGTTATAGTAGGTGGCATTCGGAGAGTAGGTGGAACCAGCGGAGGCGTCACCGGGCAGACCAATATTGGTCATCCCCGTTTCATAGGGCATAATCACGCGTTCCTGCGTCCACAAAGCGCCACTGCCTGTGTAGGTGAAGACCAACCCTGCGGTTGTCAGGGTGATGGTTTCAACCGTGTCTCTATCATACGGGTCCAAAATGCCTGTAGAGCGGTACCAGAAGGTTGAAGTGGGCGCACCAATGGCGATACGTCCACCTTCAATGGAGACACTGTGTCCAAAGCGGCTGCCAGCACCTGACGGGCTACCGATATCTTTCACGCGATTCCAGTACCCACCACTATAGGTATAGACATAAGCCGCAGAACTGCCCGGTGCGCCCACTATCATCGTATCGCCATACACATCCAGATCAAAGCCAAACTCAAGCGCGCCTGTCGAGAGTTCCTGGTGCAACCGCCAGGACAGGCCTTCATCGGCAAAGACATAGACTTTATTTGCACCTGGCGCGCCCACCAGCAAGGTACGGCTGGCAGGATGATAGTACATATCGTAGCCGGCCTGGCCCTGGAGCAGCACAAATTCGGCTCTGTAGATACCCAGCGGGTCGTTGAGTTGGTCGTTATCGAGGTTATTCAGGTTGAAGACGTCATCGGTCTCGAAGAAGCGAACGATGCCGACATCTTCGCGCAAGATGTTGTTGTTGGCGTCGGTCTCGTTGAAGCCCGGTACGCCCACGGCCAACTGCAGGCCGTTCATCGCCAGTTCGCCACCGAAGTAATCGTTCTCGGTCGGGGTCTGCGAAACCACCTTGCTCTTGGCGCGCATCCAACTGTAGCCCGCCGCGCCACCCATCTGGGGCAGGTGGCGGAAGAAGTAGACCGCACCCTGGTTGGTGCTGACAGCATCGTAATCCGGTGCCCCCACGATCACGTACTGTCCGCGGGTGGTAACAGCGGCGCCGAAATGATCGCTGGCGCGCCCTTCGTTTTGCGCCAAGTCTTCGGGCAAGCCGCCATCGGCGGTCAGGCGGGCGCTAAACACCCAGCTTGAACCGTTCCAGAGGTAGACGAAAGCTGCGCCCTGGTCGATGTTCTTGCCATCGACATTGGGTGCGCCAACAACGATGAAAGTGTCAATATCCACATCGCTACCAAACTGTTCACCCGGCTCGAGCGAGGTCGAGACCAGCGTCTGGTTATGAGTCCATGCCGTACCGCCGCCGGTGAAGACGTAAGCCGAGCCACGACCGCCCTCATCACCCGGTGCGCCGACCACCAGCGTGCTGCTGGAGGCGTAGGCCAACGATGAGGCAAAGAGATCGCCTGCAGCGCGGTCACTGGCGACCAGTTTCGTTTGGCCCCAGGTCTCGCTGCCTACGTCGTATTGGAAAACGTAGACGGCTCCGGTATTGCTGTCATCACCAGGTGCGCCGGTAAATGCCGTCAGGCTTGTCCCATCGGCGGCCAACGTCGCGCCAAAGCTATCATCAAGCGCGCCATCGTTGGCCTTAATCTTCGCCGTCTGTGACCAGTTACCGTCGCTTCGCTGGAAGATATAGGCCGCGCCGGCATTTACGCCCAGGCTGTTGTCTTGCGGCGCTCCGACCACCAGCAGGTCGCCGGAAAGCGCCAGGCTGTCGCCAAAGCCTTGGGCTGCGTAAGCGTCATCATCGGCGGTGAGCTTGGCCTGTTCCGTCCAGATGTTATCGCTCTGTGTGTAGACATACACCACGCCGGGGTATTGGCCGAGGCTGTATTCAAAGGCTGCGGCGCTCGCTCCGGAACCCGCGCTGAAGTAGTACTCGTTGGGGCCGAAAGCGATAATGACGCCACGTTGGGTGTCGATAATGTTGTTGTCGGGCACATCTTGCCAACCCGTTACCAGATTGCCGCCGCCGGTCACATCAGCAATTGCGACTTCACTTGCGCCGGCATCCACCAGGCGGAATTCCCAATCGTCACTACCATTGTCACGGATCTCGACGTAGTAGGTGCCACCGGCCAGGCTAGTTGCCCCGGCAGCGATGTTGCCACTGGTGAAGAAATCGACCACCGTCTGGTCAACAGTTAGCTCGTTCGAAATCGAAACCTGAGAACGCCGGGCACCGACGGCCAGGGTGTTCCCATCCCAGGAAAGGGCCTGCCCGTAGGAATTGGTGTCGACCGCTTCGATACCTTCCAGCTTGACTTGCTGCCGCCAGGAAATCACACCGTCCACCATGACGACATGCAACACCAAAGCAGTGAGATCCAGTTCGGCAACGGCAACGGATTCGATGGCGTAATCGGTGATCGCATCCGTTCCGATCATTTCAAATGCGCCAAAGCCGTTGACCACTACCGGCTCGACACCCGTGAAGCTGAAGTCGTTGCCCTGGATAATGACATTGCCAGAGCGCGCCATGTATGGGCTGGGGCGATATTCGCCGCTGAGAACGCCATCGCCTTCAAAGCGCATCATATCGCCATCGCCTTCACCACCCGCTTCGTGCTCGCCACCGTTGAAGGTGATAGCAGTAGTTCCAGCAGGGGCACCCTGGGTGTAATTAACATAAAGCAGGTCATTGCCCTGATTGCCGTTGAGCGTGACTGTCTGCTGGGTGGTGACATCATCCCCAATGTTGAATATCTCCTCCCCAGGCCCACCGTTGACGATAATATTCTGGCGGTATGTGCCATTACCCAACTGGAAGACATCATTCCCAAAACCGAGAGAGACCTGCAAATTCTCGATATCACGAATATGGGCGTTTTTCTTCATCACTAGCGCCTGCGAATCTGACAGCAAGCCCAGGACAACAGTGGTGAAGAGGGCATTAAGGGTAATATTTACATCTTCATTGAATATCAAGGCGTAGAGATTGGCCCAGGTATTGGTCAGAGCAGGGAAGATTTCGGTAAAAGTCTTGTTGACAAAGGCCAGGGTGTTATCCACCAGGCTGGCGGTGTGCTCGAAAAAGATCGAGTCGTTACCTTCCTGGCCATTGAACATAGAGATAATATCAATAAACTCGAGGGTCTTGCCGCCCAAGTCGGATTGGCCGACGTTGACGACATCATCGCCATCGCCACCGTTGAAGGTGAAGGTAGCATTGGTACCGCCCCCAGGATCGCGGTCGTTGTGGATGGCTTCCAGGTTGAGGGTATCGGCTCCGCTCCCGGCGTTGAGCACCACCGTTTCCATAGTCTGGTATTTGATCTGGCCGCCGCCAAGGAGTGAGATCGTCGTCTCATCCATGGGTATCTCAGCGCCAGTTCCTAAATGGATCAGTGTGAAGGCGTTGGGATTATTAGTGATGGTATAAATGCGGCCCCCGGTGTAGCCCATATCCATGATGAAGAGGGCATCGTTAGCGAAGGGCTTGCCCTCGATAATTACCATACCTTGAATATCATCCAGGGTGTTGGCGCTGTTGCCTACATAGACGGTATCGAGGCCGCCATGCAGCTTGATGCGGGTTTCAACCCCGGCCGGAGCGCTGCGCACATAGAAGGTATCAATCTGCGCACCCAGGGAGATCTCCAGGTTTTCGGTGTTGGAGTCCACTGTTACCGAACCAGCCATATCTAGGCCGGTAACGGTAGCATTTTCAAAGTAACCGATGTTGGCGTTATCATCCCCCGAGTCGTTTACGATGACATAGTCGCCGTCCCCTTCTCCACCATAGACATTCAGCGGGCCTGCAATGTAATCCACACGGCGCAGGTCATTGGGATGCAGGCCATTGGGGGTAACTTCGATCTCGAAGCGGTCGTCCCCTGCCCCGCCGTAGGCATTGGTCACACTCAGGTCGTAGGTGCTGTCGACCTGCAAGGTGTCATCGCCGAAACCCATGAAGACGTTGACGACTTCCACATCACTGGAAATCTGATCTGTGTCATTGCGCCGGGCGTAATAAATGGCCGCCGGACAGGAGTTATCCGCCGTGCAGGGAATCTCGCCAGCCGGCGTAATCGGCAGGGCGCCCATGTCAATGTGAACACTCAGCCAAGCGTTGGTTCCCATGCCAAAGCCGGTGATGTTAATGGCCGTCAATTGGCCGGTATTGTCGGTCGTGTCGCCAGAGTCGTAAGCATTGAGCGTGTCAACCCCATCCTGACCGTTGAAGACTACAATGCCCTGAATATCTTCCAACTGATCGGCCTGGTTGCCCACATCCAGGCTATCGTTCCCTGAACCGCCGTAGAAGGTAGCCATCACCGTGGACGCCAGACTCTCCACGCGCAGGGTGTTATCCCCGTCGCCCATCTGAATTTCAACCAACTCAACATTGACATAGTTCAGGCTGTTACCATCCGGAATGCTGAAACCGGTCAGGGTGGTGGCAGCCAGCACGCCGCTCTCGGCTAACCGATCAACAACGTACAAGCGGTCTCGAATGCCGCCATTGCCATCCGCCCAGCCGTTAATGTTGAAATTGCCGCCGATGCCGCTCAGATCCCCAGTCATGGAGGGCAGCGGGTGTTCGTCATTGTAGATGCCGTTGGTGGTGAAGGTGTCTTTGGAGACGCCGCTGG
>CALCSH010000481.1 GCA_937893815.1 uncultured Anaerolineae bacterium
AGATTTTGTGCTGGCGGCGCGCATCGAGGCGGCTATCCATCAGGTGATTAACACCGAGGAAGAATTCTGGCCGCAGATGTTGCCGCAAAATCAGTATATCACCGCCAAAGATCGCTTGCGCCGCTCACGGCTCTATTTGCCCGGGAACAGCCCCAAGCTGATGCTCAATGCCGGAATTCACACGCCGGATGGCATCATCCTTGATCTGGAAGATTCAGTTGCCCCCGATAAAAAAGAAGAAGCGCGTTATTTAGTGCGCAACGCTTTACGTCAGGTGGATTTTTACGGTGCCGAGCGCATGGTGCGGATAAACCAACTCCCCATGGGCCTGCGGGACCTGGAATTTGTGGTGCCCCACCACCCGAACCTGATTCTGATTCCGAAGTGTGAATCCGCCGAGCAGGTCGAGCAGGTGGATGCGCGTATCAAGGGTCTCGCCGCTCAACATGGTATAGAGCAGCCCATCTACCTGATGCCGATTATCGAGAGCGCCCTGGGTGTGGTCAACGCTTATCCGATAGCTTCCGCATCTGAGAGCGTGGTTTCGCTGGCGATTGGCCTGGAAGACTACACTGCCGATTTGGGCACGCAGCGCACCAACGATGGCCGTCAGACCTTTTATGCGCGCAGCGCGCTGGTCAACGCTGCCCGCGCCGTCGGCATCCAGCCGATTGACTCGGTCTTCTCGGATGTCTCGGATATGGAGGCTTTGCGGGCTGTGGTGCTGGAGTCGAAATCGTTGGGCTTCGATGGTATGGGATGTATTCATCCCCGCCAGATTACAGTGATCCATGAAGCCTTCGCGCCCTCCGCGGAGGAGATCGAAAAAGCTCAAAAGATTGTGTACGCCTTCGATGAGGCCACCTGCCTCGGGTTGGGAGTCGTCTCCCTGGGTTCCAAGATGATTGATCCCCCGGTTGTCAAACGCGCCCAACGCACCATCGATCTGGCCATCCGCTCTGGTAAATTATCCGCAGATTGGAACGAAGTAAACACTTAAACCACAAAGACACGAAGGCCACGAAGAAAAACTTGAAAAAACTTTGTGTTCTTTGTGTCTTCGTGGTGAATTGTTTCAGGACACTATCATGACCACAGAATTCGTCAAAAACGCCGTGGGGCGTATGATCCCCACCGAGATTAACGGTCAGCCAGTGATCCCTTTCCAGGGGCCGCATGGCTACAAAACATCTGGGCGAAAATATGGCCCGCCGATTCGCACCTGCGCCGATTACCCCGCCGATGGCGACAAGCGCGTGCCTGATCTGAAGGCCGCGCTGATTAAGGCCGGGCTGAAGGATGGCATGACTATCTCGACGCACCACCATTTTCGTAATGGTGATTTGATCGCCAATCAAATTTTCGAGATCGCCGCCGAATTGGGCGTCAGGGATTTGGTCTGGTTCCCGTCGGCGTCGTTCCCCTGCCACGAGCCGTTGATTGAGTATCTTGAAGACGGCACCATGCATCATATCGAGGGTAGCATGAACGGCGCGCTGGGGCGTTTCGCATCGCAGGGCAAAATGCGCGGGGCGGGGGTGCTGCGCTCGCACGGCGGGCGTTATCAGGCCGTGCAGGACGGCGAAGTCGTGATCGATATTGCTGTCATCGCCGCGCCGACCGCCGACCCCTTCGGCAATGCCAATGGTCTAACCGGCCCATCGTCCTGCGGGCTGCTGGGATTTGCCCTGGCCGATTCGCAATACGCCCATACTGTGATCGTCGTCACCGATAACCTGGTACCCTTCCCATGCATTCCCTGGCAGATTCAGGGCAATAATGTGGATATTGTCGTCGAGACGGATCAGATTGGTATTCCGGAAAGAATTGTCTCCGGCACGACGCAAATCACCAAAAGCCCTGACCGGTTGTTTATCGCCGAGTTGACCGCTAAATTCTGCGATGCGGCCGGGATTATCCGCGAGGGCTTCTCGTTCCAGGCCGGGGCGGGGGGCACAGCCCTCTCGATTGGCAACTACTTTGGGGAGATTATGCGGGAGAAAGGCATCAAGGCGCGCTTCGCCCGCGGCGGCAGCAATCAATATCTGGTGCAGTTGCTTGATGAGGGTTTGGTTGAGCACATCCTCGACGGGCAGACCTTTGATCTTGAAGGCGTGCGCTCGATGCGCGAGAATCCCCATCATGTGGATACCAGTCCGTTTACCAGCTATAACTATCATGGCAAGGGTAACTTTGCTTCGATGCTGGATGTGGTCATTTTAGGCGCCACCGAAGTCGATGTAAATTTCAATGGAAACGTGGTCACACACTCGGACGGCCTGCTGCTGCACGGCATCGGCGGCTGGCAGAATTGCCTCTTTGGCAAGACGGTTATTTTGCCGATTCCGCTCTTCCGCGACCGCATCCCGGTGATCCGTGACGAAGTCACCACGATCTGCGGGCCAGGCGAGCTGATCGATGTGATCGTCACTGAGCGCGGCATTGCCATTAACCCGCGGCGCACGGACTTGATTGATGCCACCAAAGATTCCGGCCTCCCGATCAAAACCATCCAAGAATTGAAGGCAGAAGGCGAACGCATTTGCGGCGTGCCGCAGCCGATTGAATTCGAAGACAAGATCATCGCCGCCATCAAGTGGGTCGATGGTACAGTGATTGATGTGGTGCGACAGGTAAAAAATTAGACCGAGGACGGATGACCGGGGACGGGGAAAACTCCGTCTTCGGTCTCCGGTCTTCGGTCGTGAGTCAACACAACAACAGGAGAACTTGAAAACATGACGAAACGAACCATCATCTCAATGCCCGGTGACGGGATTGGTAACGCTGTTTTACCCGAAGCGATCCGCGTGCTGGATGCGATCGGCTTTGAAGCAGAATATGTTCACGCCGATATTGGCTGGGAATTCTGGCGCACGGAGGGTAATCCGCTGCCCCAGCGCACGATTGATTTGCTCAAGGAGCATAAATATGGCCTGTTTGGGGCGATCACATCCAAACCCAAATCGGATGCGGATGCTGAGTTAGCGCCTGAACTGCGCGACAAAGGTCTGGTTTATTATTCCCCAATTGTGGCGCTGCGCCAGCACTTCAACCTGGATATTTGTGCCCGCCCGTGTCAGACCTTCAAGGGTAATCCGCTCAACTTCATTCGCCGCGGCGCGGATGGCGGCGTGGAAGAGCCAGAAGTAGATGTAGTGATTTATCGCCAGAACACCGAGGGGTTGTATGGCGGCGTGGAGTGGAGCAATCCCCCCGATCAGGTTTACGATGCGCTGATGACGCACCCCAAGTTCAAGAAAAACTTTGGCAGCGCCCCCAAAGAAGAATTGGCGATTTCGACACGCATCTTCACCCGCAAAGCCACCGAGCGCATTCTTCGGGCAGCGTTTGAGCATGCTAAAAACTTCGGCTACAAATCCGTGACGGTGTGCGAGAAACCCAATGTAATTCGTGAAACTTCGGGCATGATGCTGGCGATGGGTAAAGAAATGGCGAAAGAATACCCCGGCATTGCTCTGTGGGATACCAATATCGATGCCCAGATGATGTGGCTGACCAAGAATCCCGAAGATTACGGCGTAATTGTTGCTGGCAATATGTTCGGCGACATCATCTCGGATGGCTTCGCCGGTCTGGTCGGCGGTCTGGGTTTTGCCTGCAGCGCTAATGTTGGCGAGGAAGTTGCGGTTTTCGAGCCAACGCATGGTTCAGCCCCCAAATATGCCGATTACGCGACTTCTATCGTCAACCCCATCGCTATGATCCTCTCGGCCTGCATGATGCTCGATCATATCGGCGAAACCGAGAAGGCCGAGGTAATCCGGGCCGCGATTGCTGAAGTTGTTGCTGAGGGCAACGTCCGTACCTACGATATGATGAAACTGCGCGGCAAACCCGATGTGCTTGAAAACGGCGCGGCGTCCACAACCCAGATGGCCGATGCGATTATTACCAAATTGAAATAAAAAACAACGCAAGGGCGCAAAGGAACAAAGACGCAAAGATATTTTTAGATTTTTCTTCGCGGCCTTGCACCTTGGCGGCTTTGCGTTAAGTTTGTACGCAATTTAGATATGGAAGGTATTCATGGACATCAACCAACTCTGGCCTGAACTGGCCTGGATTGAAGACCCTGGTTTGCGGGAGCAGACTACCCAAACCTGGCAACTGGCCCTCGAGCGCAGCGTGCTCTCTCCCGAAGATTTGGGGCGCATCCCCTTTACCCTGCTGGCTGGCCCAGACCTGAAAGTCAGCTTTATGGCGCACAAGCGCGCTGTGGTGCATGTTGCCAAAGAGAGCGCCCTCAAGATGATTGACTTCTTCGGTGACGACCTGCCCATCAACATGGATGTGGTCATCGCCGGGGCGATCCTGGCCGATGTCGGCAAGCTGCTGGAATACAAACTCGATGAGCAGGGCAACTCCTACCAGGGCGTGTACGGTAAATATCTGCGCCATCCCTTCTCAGGCGTTTCGCTGGCCGAAACGTGCGGCGTGCCCGCCGAAGTCTGTCACATTATCGCCGCTCACGCCGCCGAGGGCGATCTGGTCAAACGCAGCACCGAGGCCTATATCGTCCATCACGCCGATTTTATGATCTTCTTGCCGTTCAAGAGTAGATTGGTGATTGGGTAATTAGGGATTAGGTGATTAGGAAAAGCCCCGCCCTGACACCTAATCGCCTGATACCTAATTGCCTGCAACGGAGTTGCATTATGCCTCAAACTTTTGCCGAAAAAATACTTGCCAAAAAAGCCGGGCTTTCACATACTGTCCCTGGCCAAATTGTCGATATCACCCCTGATGTGGCCCTCTCGCACGATAACACCGCCCCGATCTATGGCATCTTCAAAGAAATGGGCGGCCAGCGCGTTTTCGACCCCAAAATGCACGCTGTCTTTATCGACCACGCTGCCCCCGCACCGACCACCAAACACGCCGAGAATCACCGTATTATCCGCGATTTTGTACGCGAGCAGGGCATTGAGAACTTCTTCGATGTCGGGCGCGGCATCTGCCATCAGGTGCTGGTTGAGGAAGGGCTGGCCCTGCCTGGCGAAGTCGTGCTGGGTTCCGATTCGCACAGCCCTCACGCCGGGGTGATGGGCGCCTTCGGGGCTGGCATTGGCCGCTCCGAGATGGCCTCCATCTGGGCCGTTGGCTCCCTGTGGCTGCGCGTTCCCGAGAGTATGAAAATCGCCGTCAACGGCCAGTTCAATCCCGGAGTCACGGCCAAAGACCTGGCGCTCAAAGTCATTGACGATCTGGGCGCTGACGGGGCGTTGTATATGTCCGTCGAGTGGCACGGCGAAGCCATCCGTTCGCTGGATTTATCCCAACGCGCCACCTTGCCGAATATGATGGCGGAAATGGGCGCTAAAAACAGCTTTATCCCGCCTGATCAGGTGACTCTTGATTATCTGGCAGGACGCGCCAAACGCCCTTTTGAGCTGGTGCTGCCCGACGAGGATGCCGCCTACGCCCAGAGCTACACCTACGAAGCCGCGGCCATTGAACCGATGGTTGCCCGCCCTCACACCGTGGACAACGTCATGCCGCTTTCCGAAGTAGCTGGCACACGCGTCCAGCAAGCGTTCTTGGGAACCTGTACTAACGGCCGCCTGGAAGATTTGGCCGCGGCCGCGGCTGTACTCAAAGGCCGTAAAGTTTCCCCCGGAACGCGCCTGCTGATTATCCCGGCTTCCTCGCAGGTCTATCTGGATGCCCTTCGAGCGGGCTATATCGAGACTTTCCTTGAAGCTGGCGCGGCCATCGAAAGCCCCGGCTGCGGCCCCTGTATGGGCAACCACATGGGCGTTCCCGCGGTCGGCGAAGTCAGTATCAGCACGGCCAACCGCAACTTCCGCGGCCGCATGGGGACGAAAGAATCCGAGATTTACCTCGCCAGCCCGGCGGTGGTGGCGGCGACAGCCGTAGCCGGTGTGATTACGCATCCGAAGGATATATAAATCGGTTGAAGGTTGCAGGTTACACGTTAAAAGTTGCACGTTGAAGGTTGAAAGTTAGTTGTGCTAGAGATAACCTTCAACCTTAAACTTTCAACTTTCAATCGATAAACTAGATTGTGAGAAAACCCATGAACAATATTATCAAAGGCCGTGTCTGGAAATACGGCGACAACGTCAACACAGATGTGATTTTTCCCGGCAAGTACACCTATACAGTCAGCGACCCCAAAGAGATGCCACAGTACGCGCTCGAAGATTTGGATCCAAAATTTGCCAATGAAATGCAGCCCGGCGACATCATCATCGGCGGGACGAACTGGGGCTGCGGCTCGTCGCGCGAGCAGGCTGTGGTATGCTTGAGCCAGGCTAATTTGGGCGCCATTGTCGCCAAATCCTTCGCCCGCATTTACTACCGCAACTGCCTTAACAATGCCTTACCCGCCCTGCCCTGCCCCAAGGCCGTGGACGCCATCCAGAACGGCGAAACTATCGAGGTGGATCTAGCCGCCGGAGAAATCCGCTGCGCCGCCGGGACCTTCAACTTCCCCCCGCTGCCCGATGCCGTGATGGATATCTTCGAGGCGGGTGGGTTGATCGAGTATACGCGTGCGAAGTTGGAGAAAGAGCGTGTATGATTCATATGAATAGAATCACTTCGGTTGAATCCAATATTATTGTGAATGAAGTGATTTGAATTCTTACGAAAGACCTCCGAAGTCTTCAGTGAACGTAATAGGCTATTGAGAACTTTCCGAAACCTTCGGATGTCTGAGTCTGGAAATGAAACCTTCTTTATTTACCGTGTGCTCGTTGATCTTTTAGAAGAGGTATATTCTTCGTGAACCCTTCCTCGCGCAATTGGTCTTTCATTGATGTCACTCTTCCCTGGTTGATACTTGGTGTTTTGGTCGTTTTCATTTACGTGATGTTTTTTCAAACACCATATGTAGGGTTTGATTTTAATCCGTCGAATGGAGAGATCATTGAACTATTTGTTCAAGTGCAAGGCGAAGAGAGTCTTGCTGTGGGCGATCATCTCACCCAGGTTGGGCAACTCTCGTGGAGTACCTATCGAGAAAACCCCTATCTACCATTATTTGATAATACTCAAACAGTTGATGAAATTACTTTAGTTGTGCAGCGGGGCGATCGGGAGAAGGTGATCTTGTGGAAACTCCCAGAGCCTACCTATCTGGAAATCATCAATCGATTATTCAATATTTGGTGGTTAG
>CALCSH010000482.1 GCA_937893815.1 uncultured Anaerolineae bacterium
CCTGGGCATTGGTCTGCTGGCTTCCACCATCGCCAACACCCAGCAAGAAGCCATGATCACTGTTTTCGCCACCATGCTCCCAGCGATCATGCTCTCCGGCTATCTCTTTCCGGTTGAAGCCATGCCCACCTGGCTACGCTGGATCTCCGCCGCCATCCCGCTGACCTATTATTTGCGCATCATCCGCGCCCTGCTAGTCAAAGGCGTCGGCATCGCTTCGCTGCAAAGTGAAATCCTGGCGCTAATCGGCTTCGGCATCCTCCTGATGGGCGCTGCCTCCCTGCGCTTCCGCAAACGGCTCGACTAACCTTCAACCTGCAACTTGCAACCCAAAACGGTGCAACCATGTTCAACTCCCGCCTGAGTTCTATCATCCGCAAGGAATTTATCCAAATCTGGCGCGACCCGCGCACCCTGATGCTGGCACTGCTGATCCCCATCATGCAGCTTTTTCTGCTGGGATATGCGGCCACCAACGATGTGCGCAACCTGCCTCTGGCTGTTTTCGATCAGGATCGCGGCCCGGCGGCGCGTGCCTTACTGGATGCTTACCGTGCGGCGGATTATTTCAAAATTGCCTTTGACGTGGACTCCGAAACGGATATTCAGGACCTAATCGAGGCGGGTGAGGCGCGCTTGGGGATGATCATTCCCCCCAACTACAGCACCCTCATCCAGGGTAACGGCAAAGCCGAGGTGATCTTCATTTTCGATGGCTCCGACCCCGCCTCAGCCTCCACCGCGTTGGCTGCCGCCCAGCAAATCGGCTGGCAATTCGCTACGAAAATCCAACAGCAGCGTCTCAGTCAGGCCGGAATCCCCGTTTCGACGGATCTACCCCTCGAAGTGCGTACCCAGGTTTGGTACAACCCCGATCTGGTGGATGCCTATTTTATGGTGCCCGCCATCATCGGCATGATTCTCTTCGCCATCACCTCCATCCTCACCGCCACCACCATCGTGCGCGAGCGCGAACGCGGCACCATGGAGCAACTCATCGTCACGCCCATCCGCCCCTGGGAACTGGTTGTCGGCAAGATGCTGCCTTATGTGATTTTGGCAATGACTAACACCGTCGAAGTGCTGGTGATTGGCTCGTGGTGGTTTCATGTGCCGATCCGCGGCAGCCTGACCTTGATTTTGCTGCTCTCCGGCCTGTTTCTCATCACCAGCCTGAGCATCGGCCTGCTGGCCTCGACAATTGCCAACACGCAACAAGAAGCTATGTTGACGGTGTGGATGCTGCTTTTGCCGACGCTCTTTCTCTCCGGCTTCTTCTTCCCGCTGGAGGCCATGCCGCTGGTGCTGCGCTGGGTTTCGTATGTTTTACCCCTGCGTTATTACCTGGTGATTATTCGCTCCTTGATGCTCAAAGGCGCCAGCGTGCTTGCGCTCAAGAACGAGATTATCGCTCTGACCATTTTTGGCATTGTACTCATGACCACGGCAGCCGTGCGCTTCCGCAAACGATTGGACTGATGTAGTTTAACCCTCACCCCGGCCCTCTCCCACGGGGAAAGGGGGCGAGGCCGTTTCTTTTATTCCCTCTCCCGGCGGGAGAGGGTTAGGGTGAGGGATACAACCTTCAACCCTCCCGGAGGTATCTATGAAAAACAAAATTAGCCGTATTATGCCCATCATTGTCATTCTGGCAATCATTGGCGCGACCTTTTACTACTTCACCTACGTCGCCAAAGAAGACACCACCAGCCTGACCGCATCCGGAACGGTGGAGGCTGTGGAAGTTGTTATCGCTCCGGAGATTGGCGGACGCGTGGTCGAAATTTTGGCCGCGGAAGGTGATCAGGTTGCCGAGGGCGATATTCTCGTGCGCTTCAACGATACCATGCTGAATGCCCAACTTGCCCAGGCCGAAGCCGCCCTCTCGCAGGCGCGAGCCAACTATGCGCTCATCGTCGCCGGGTTTTCGCCGGAGAAACGTCAGGCCGCCATCGCAACTGCCGAGTTGGAACGCATCAACGCTCAGCAAGCGCTGGATGCGCTCTACGACAATCTCGATTCGGCGCAGGCTGATGCCCTGCAAGCTATCGCCGACGCCCGGGATGCGGTACGCGACACCCAGCGGCGCTACGACAATTTACAAAAATCGTCGCCAATCACCGATGTGGAACAAGCAGAAGCAAATGTTGCTCTGGCGAAAGATAAGCTCGACAAAGCCATTGATGATTACGAACCTTATGCCGACAAACCGGAGACCGACCTGACGCGGGCCAACTATTTAAGCCGCAAAGCCCAGGCCCAAAAAGATTACGATGACGCCGTGCGATTGCTCAATAATTTAACCGGGGCCGCCGATGAAATTGATGTCGAACAGGCCGCCGCCGATCTACAAGCGGCGCAGGCGGCTCTGGCGGATGCTGAACGCATTTATCTTGAAATGGCTGATGGCCCGCATCCCGACGCACTCGCATTGGCCCAAGCCCGACTGGCGAATGCGGAAGCCCAGGCAACTCTGGCAAAATCCGGGGCCAGCGCCGAAGAATTGGGAGTTGCTCAGGCGCAGATCGACACCGCTCAAGCAGCGGTAAATATCATCTACGCCCAGTTGGAGAAGTTGACCCTCAGCGCCCCAGCGAATGGCAAAGTACTCTACCGAGCCGTCGAGCCGGGCGAAGTTGTCCAGCCGGGCGTGCCCCTGCTAACTCTGGCGAGGCTGGAAGATTTGAGCATCACCGTGTATGTGCCTGAAGACCGCTATGGTGAAGTTTCGCTGGGCGGCGAGGTCGCCGTGACCGTCGATTCGTTCCCCGGCGTGACCTTCACCGCCATTGTCACCCGAATTGCCGATCGAGCTGAATTCACTCCCCGCAATGTACAAACCGCCGAGGGCCGCCGCAGCACCGTTTTCGCTGTCGAGCTTGCGGTCAGCGACCCGGAGGGCAAGCTCAAACCTGGTATGCCCGCCGATGTGGTGTTTGGAGAGTAGGGAGTAAGGAAGTAGGGAGTAAGAAGTAAGAAGTAAGGAGTATGCAAAAAGCCCCCCTACTCCTTACTCCTTACTTCCTACCACACACCATGAATACAAAACTCATTCACGCCCAAAATATCACCAAACGCTTCGGTGAGACGGTGGCCGTAAACGACCTTAGCCTGCAAGTGCGCGCCGGAGAGATTTACGGGCTGGTCGGCCCCGATGGGGCAGGCAAAACCACAACCATGCGCTTGCTGTGCGGAGCGCTGCGCCCTGAAAGCGGCGATATTCATGTCGGTGGTCACTCGATGCTGACAGCCCCCGACTCTGCCCGCGAGCAAATTGGCTACCTCTCACAGAAGTTCTCGTTATATGAAGAATTGACTGTGCTGGAGAATATCCGCTTTTTTGCGGAGGTACGCGGTGTACCACACAACGAGTGGCATCAACGGGCAATGGAGATTCTCGCATTTGTGGGATTGGCCGATTTCGCCAACCGCCGCGCCGGGCAACTCTCGGGTGGAATGAAACAAAAGTTGGGGCTGGCCTCTGCGCTGGTTCACCGCCCGCGGGTGCTGCTGCTCGATGAACCCACCGGCGGCGTGGACCCGGTGACGCGACAGGATTTCTGGCAGTTGATTATACGGCTGGTATCAGCTGATGGCATTTCGGTGCTGGTCAGCACGCCGTATATGGATGAAGCTGTGCGCTGCACGTATGTTGGCTTCATGAAAGATGGGCATCTGGTAGTGGAGGATAAACCCAAGGCCCTGCGCGAGCGTCTGGCGGGGCGCATACTGGAAGTGCGCGGGATACCGCTCAACCTGATACGGCGGGCGGCGGAGGGGCTGGAGGGCATCGAGAGTGTGCAAACCTTCGGAGACAGGCTACACCTGCGGGTACAAGCAGGAACATCCCGCACTGTGACCAAGAATCTGCCGCTTGCCGCGCTTCAGGCCGGGGCCGAGTTTCAATCCATAACAGACATTCATCCCGGGTTGGAGGATGTCTTCATCGCTTTACTGGAAGAATAACCACAGAGACACGAAGGTCACAGAGGTTTTTCTTTTTTCTCTGTGTACTCTGTGGCTCCGTGGTAGATTTTGAGATTCTTATGGAAACTGTCATTCAAACTCAAGACTTGACCAAGAAATTCGGCGATTTCACCGCCGTGGACAGCGTGACCTTCGATGCGCGTGCCGGGGAGGTGCTGGGCTACCTGGGGCCGAATGGCT
>CALCSH010000483.1 GCA_937893815.1 uncultured Anaerolineae bacterium
CTATCATAATAGCCTGGGCGCGGATGTGGTTTTACTGGGAAAATCGATTTGCTCCGATTCGCTTGAGAAGGAATGTTCGAATCCGGAACGGAAAGAACTTTTCGAGCGCGAAGGTTTTCAGACCTACTATGGCACACCACTAATAGCCAAGGGTGAAATCAAGGGTGTGTTGGAATTATTGTTCAAACAAAAACACTCGGAAACCAACACGCTCTGGCAGTATTATGCCGATGCGATTGCAACGCAAGCGGCCATCGCGGTGGATAATGCTAACCTTTTTGAAAAATTAGAACGCTCTAATATTGAACTTTCTCTGGCGTACGATACCACGCTGGAAGGTTGGGCAAAGGCGCTGGAACTGCGAGACCAAGAAACCGAAGGTCATTCCCGCAGAGTGACTGGTTTAACCACAAAATTATGTCGAATCATGCATGTGCCGGATACAGTTTCGGTTCATATGCGCCGAGGTGCGATCCTCCACGATATTGGAAAAATGGGGATTCCTGATCAAATTCTCCAAAAAGCTGGCCCGCTAAATGATGAAGAATGGGAAATTATGCGCATGCACCCGATGTATGCGTACCAGTGGTTGAGCACGATTAATTATCTACAACCGGCGCTGGATATCCCGCACTATCATCACGAACGATGGGATGGCGGTGGCTACCCGGACGGCTTGAAACAGGATCAAATTCCGATCGCTGCGCGTATCTTTGCCATTGTGGATGTGTGGGATGCTTTGCGCTCCGATCGACCCTATCGCAATGCCTGGTCGCATGAAAAAGCCATTACGTATCTAAAAGAACAATCTGGTTCTCATTTTGATCCATTGGTTGTTGAGTCCTTTCTAAAAATCGTCGATCCCCAAACCCAGGCAAGCGAACCAGATGGATAAGAACCCAAGGTCAACTAGAGAGTCAGATATGAATAAAAGCCAAATTTTGCCGTCCAGGCGCAATTTATTCCAGCTATTTGTGATCTGTGTATTGTTTCTGAGTTTATTATCTGGTTGTCAAGGGGGGCAGAAAGATACTTTAAAGCATATCGCAGTTCTGGTATCTGGCTCCATTCGCTCCGAAACAGTCAACGGTTTCTTGGATGGTATGGCAGATTTAGGCTGGGTTGAAGGCCAGGATTTCGTGGCTGAAATCTACACTGCTGATGGAGATCACGATGAATTGGTGGATCTTGCTCAGCAAATCGTTGAATCACTTCCCGATGTGGCGATTGCGGCCGGTGGTATTGAAGCCGACAGCTTGAAACTTGCCACAATGGAGAGCCAGATTCCAGTGGTATTTTTGGCAGTCTCATCGGCGGTTGAACGGGGTTTGGTTGCCAGCAGAAGAAGTTCGGGCAATAACCTGACGGGGGTGGATACCAATGATGCTGATCTCACCGCCAAACGTTTAGAACTTATTTCTCAAATCTTGCCGGAGGCGAAGCGCGTGCTGATGCTCAATGTGCCCGGCAATACTCCCAGCATGAAGGCAGTTGAATCTGCCCGTCAAGTTGCAACCAGCCTGGGGGTAACTTTGTCGGTCGTCGATGTTGAATCTGAAGCCGAAATCGTGGCGGTCGCCGCGCAGATCCGCTCCGAAGATATCGATGCGATCTTGTTGTTCCTGGAGCGCTCATCTGGCAGTATATGAAACAATACCTCTATCCGGTTTCAATTGCGCAGGCAATTCCGATATTTGGGGTGAATCGCGAAGATTTGCCTCGGGGAGCTTTTGCCAGCTATGCCAGCTCCCGCTATGCGGTAGGTTATCAGGCTGCTTAGCAGGGATAGCCCCGGCAGATTTGCCAATTGAAACCCCAAATCAACTCGAATTTGTGATCAACCGCAGCGTTGTACAGCAATTGGGACTAGAGTTGAGTCTTGATACCTGGAATTTTGCCTCGGATGTTGTCCAGATCGAAATTACTCCATAGAACGAAGAGTTCATCGGGCAATAAATGCGTGAAACCAAATCCAACAGAGTTGTCTAGGACTTACGCACTTGTACAAGAGAATGCCCGAAAATAGGTGTGAGTTGGGTAAAAGTTTGATTCGGATGAACCGCAATTTCACAATTTGCTTGCAGGGAATCTCTCGTGACTAAAAGTATTCGTTTACGGCTGACAATTTCCTTTTTGATCTATACGATTGCACCCTTGCTCATAACGGGTGGATTGATCGCATTATACAGCTATACGTTTCAGCGCAATCACGCAATTGTCCACCAAGGTGATATTGCCGAAATTGGAGCAACCAAGGTATCTGCATTCCTGAATGAGCTTGAATCAAATTTAAAATTTGCCACACAGCTCAATGATTTTCCCAGGATGTCGAGCGCGGCAGCTACTCAAATCTTGCACCAACTTCAAGCCCATCAAAGCGCTTTTGAAGAAATTAGCCTGATAACCGCGTCAGGTCAAGAGTGGGTGCGTGTCTCCTATTCCGCTGTGGTCATTGAATCCAAATTGCGCGACCTTTCAGCGGACTCTGCGATCCTGATTCCGATAACCACTGGGGAATCCTATTATGGGCGAGTCTATTTTCATGAGGAGACAGGTGAGCCATTTATGCTGCTCATTGAGCCGATCCGAAATCCGCGCACGGGTTCAGTGGATGGCGTGTTAAGTGCAACCGTGCGCCTGCGTTCTATTTGGGAATTAGTGGTTGAAATGAACGAGGCTAATGAACATAATTTCTATATCGTTGGACGTGAAAATCAGGTTATAGCTCACCGCAACCCTTCTCTAGTGTTGCGCGGAACCACATTCAACTTACCCGCGAGCGATGGCATAACGATTGGGCTGGAGGGCACACCGGTTGTTTTTGGTCGTGCGGAGGTGGTATTGGGTGATATCACCTGGACTGTCGTTGCGGAAAGCTCTGTGAAAGACGCCTTGAACCTCACCATCCGATTAGTGCTCGGGATTCTGTTATTGCTGTTCTTTGCCGTACTCACATCGGCCCATTGGGGTTATTCGATCATGCGCCAAATTGTTCGGCCGATTGAAACGCTCTCCGTTGCTGCGAAACAACTCTCGGCGGGTGATTTTTCCCAACGGGTTGAGATTCACGGTGAAAATGAAATCGCATCCTTGGGCAATTCCTTTAATCAGATGGCAGAAGAATTATCGACCTTATTTGAATCACTTGAAGATAGAGTCGTCGAACGTACCGAGCGATTGCAGGAGAGCGAGGAAAAATATCGCAATGTCATCGAAAGAGCCAATGAAGGCATTTTGATTGTTCAGAATGCAGCGATTGTTTTTGTAAATCACAGATTTGCATGTATGGCGGGCTATGAGCAAGCTGAGATCACCGGTCAGCCCTTTAGTGTCGTAGTGCCACCGGAATCTCGCCCCATGTTGACAGATCGATACCAACGCAGAATGAATGGCGAAGATGTCCCAACCATTTACGAGGTTGAACTGGTTCGAAAAAATGGTCAGAAATTTGCTGTCGAAGTCAATGCCGGTGTGATTCAGTACGATGGTGTTGCCGCTGATCTGGTACTCCTGCGGGATATTACCGAACGAAGACGTTCTGAAATTGCGTTGCGTGAAAGCGAAGAACGCTACCGCTTGCTTGCAGACCAATCGGTAGATGTGATTTGGCAGCTAGACCTTCGTCTCCGATTCACGTATGTCAGCCCAGCGATTTACCCCATGACGGGTTTTACCCAAGAAGAATGGCTGGGTACCGATGTATCCCAACATGCGCCTCGCAAAGAATTTTGGAAAATGGCGCGCCTGGCGCTTGGCGTGATCAAAAAGAATAAATCTACAGAAATTATTAACTTCGAAACGGAAATGCTGCGCAAGAATGGAGATGTATTTCCAGTCGAGATCAGTTCAAAATTACTATTAAATGACAAAGGATTACCGATTGGGATGCAAGGATCAATCCGCGATATTTCGCTACGCAGGCAAATGCTTACGGCCTTGCGAGAGAGTGAAGAGCGTTTGCGGCTGGCGATCGCGGCAGGAAATCAGGGGCTTTATGATATCAATATTGTAACTGGTGAAACCAACGTAAATGATGAATACGCCCTGATGCTTGGCTATCCTCCGGTTGAATTTAAAGAATCCAACGCAGCTTGGATGGAGCGCTTGCACCCAAACGATTTTGAACAAGCAACAAAAAATTATCACGATTATATTTCTGGGGCGATATCGGAGTATCGGGTTGAGTTTCGCCAACGCGCCCAATCGGGGGATTGGGTATGGATTTTATCCATGGGAGAAATAGTCGAAAGAGATGCCGATGGGAATCCGTTGCGTTTATTGGGTACCCATACCGATATTACCCAACGCAAAGTTGCGGAGGAAACGCTTCATTGGCGTAATCAATATCTTACTGCTCTCCAGGAAACCACGCTTGAATTGCTCTCAGAATTGGAATTGAATACATTGCTTGAAAATATAGCCTGGCGAGCAGCTAGACTGATAGGAACTTCATCCGGATATATTGATCTGGTGGATACGGAGACGGGTCATCTTGTTCCCAGGATTGGATTTGGAGCACTAGCCGAATCACTCAAATTCAAGGTACAGCCTGGGGAGGGGGTGGCGGGCATTGTTTGGCAGACCGGCCAGCCTCTCGTGGTGAACAATTATGATCAATGGGAAGGGCGCATTGCTCGATTTAAATCTCAACTCTTGTACTCCGTGATTGGTGTGCCCTTGATTAGCGACGCAAAAGTATTGGGCGTTCTGGGCCTGGGTCATGAAATGGGCATTCAGCGCACTTTTGATCAAGGTGATGTCGAAATCCTGACACAGTTTGCCAGCCTTTCAGCGATGGCGATCAAAAACGCGCGGCTGTTTTCTGATGCCCAAAAAGAATTGACCGATCGCGTACGAGCGGAACAGGAACTTGCGCGTTTTGCCGAAGAACTGATGCGTTCTAATTCTGAACTCGAACAATTTGCCTATGTGGCCTCCCATGATTTGCAGGAGCCTTTGCGGATGGTTGCAAGTTATTTGCAACTCGTTGAGCGCCGTTATGCGGATCGATTGGATGATACAGGACGTGAGTTTATTGCCTTCGCGGTGGATGGTGCTACCCGCATGAAGCGCCTGATCAACGATCTGTTAGCCTTTTCCCGGGTGGGCACGCGCGCCCGACCGATGGAGAAAATCAACCTCCAGGATGTAATGGCTCAAGTACAGGCGAATTTGCAGCCTTTGCTCGAAGATCATGGCGGCATTATCTTGCTTGATGAATTGCCAACCGTGCTCGCCGACGAAAACCAGATGGTTCAATTATTCCAAAACCTGGTGGGAAATGCGATCAAATTCCACGGTGAAGAGTTGCCGCGAATTCAGATTGGCGCCGCGACGGTAGATGGATTTTGGAAGATGCACGTGCAGGATAATGGCATTGGGATTGAACCGAAATTCAAGGAGCGAATTTTCGCAATCTTCGAGCGATTGCATACGACACAAGAATATGCGGGCACCGGGATTGGCCTGGCGATTTGTAAGCGGATCGTCGAGCGTCATGGCGGACGAATTTGGGTCGAATCGCAATTAGGGGAAGGGGCCACCTTCTATTTCAACTTGCCAGCCTTGAATGAGATAGAATAAGCTTTCGATTGGATCTTTACCCTGATCTGGATGGATACTTCGCTGCCAAATGGCTACGAACAACTGATCGCGCTGATCGATAACAACGAAGATTGGCTCATGGAGTGGTAGGATTTTGTGAAAAGTGAGCGTTCCGAGAAAAAGTTGGATCGGGAATTATCCACTAAAAGTGGTATGTGCCATTTTCAGGCGAAGTTTTCCAAAATGCTGGATAGTAGTCATAAATTTCAGGGTGGAATGCTGCAACTCGATGATAGTACTGAACAAAAATTGGCCGAACTGGAATTGCGTCGTTCCAACAGCGAACTGGAAAATTTTGCATATATGACTCTACTGCAAAAAGCCGATGACGGAGATGTCCGCCGGAATATATG
>CALCSH010000484.1 GCA_937893815.1 uncultured Anaerolineae bacterium
AGGGCCGCTAGAAAGTGTCTACGAAGAAGCATTGATGTGGGAACTTCAGCAACATAATATCACTGTTGAACAACAAAAAACGGTTCCCATAGTCTATAAAGGGGAACAATTAGGAAACCCACTTCGTCTCGATTTATTGGTTGGCGGATTAGTAATTGTCGAGATAAAATCAACATCTCAATACGACAAGATATTTGAAGCTCAATTACTCACTTACCTGCGATTGACAAACGTCAAACTGAGTATGGTAATCAACTTCGGTGAAAGACTCGTAAAAAATGGTATTCACCGTGTCGTCAACAATCTATTAAGAACTTTGCGCCCTTGCATCTTAGCGCCTTTGCGTTAAATAAGGAATACCATGCTCAACACAAACACCCCCGAAATTCAATTCGCCATCCACGCCGTGCGCCAGGCATCGATATTGGTGCAGCAGATTCAGGTCGAGATGATCCAGACGGCATTGACCAAAGATGACCGCTCCCCGGTCACCGTGGCTGATTTCGCCGCCCAGGCTCTGGTTGGCTATCTACTCGATCAGCACTTTCCCAACGATGCGATGGTTGGCGAAGAAGATTCTGCCGTGTTGCAAACCCCTGAAGAACACCAAACGCTGGCACAGATCACTAAATTTGTCAGCCGCTTCACCAAGGGGGCAACCCCCGAAAGCGTCTGCGCCTGGATTGACCGCGGCTCGGCCGAATCGGCGCCGCGCTTCTGGACGCTCGACCCGATTGACGGCACCAAAGGCTTCCTGCGCGGCGACCAATATGCCGTGGCGCTGGCCCTCGTCGAAAACGGCAAAGTTCAAGTTGGAGTTTTGGGGTGTCCCAAACTCCCTTCTCCCTCAGGGAGAAGGGCCGGGGATGAGGGTACGAATAACGGCAGCATCTACATCGCCGCCCGCGGACAAGGCGCATGGGCCGCGCCCCTCGCCGACGAGACAAATCTCACTCCGATTCATGTTTCCCCGCTGACCGATCCCACCCAGGCGCGCCTGATGCGCTCCTTTGAATCCGGGCATACCAATGTCGGCCAGATGGACTATTTTTCCCAGGCATTGGGTGTGCAGGCCGAGCCGGTGCGTATGGACAGCCAGGCCAAATATGCCGTGTTGGCCTCCGGCGGTGGAGAAATCTATTTGCGCCTACTATCCGCCAAACGTCCCGATTATCGCGAAAAAATCTGGGATCAGGCTGCCGGGGCGATCATCATCGAGGAAGCTGGGGGGCGCGTCACCGATCTCCACGGTCAGGCGCTCAACTTCGGCCTCGGGCGCACACTGGCGAACACGCGTGGCATCTGCGCCACCAACGGCGTTTTACACGAGCACGCCCTGAAGGCGCTACAAGAAATTAGTGCATGATTTTTAACGCAATGACGCCAAGGGGCAAAGACACAAAGTTTATATATTTTTTCTTTGCGCCCTGGCAACTTTGCGACTTTGCGTTAAAGTTTGACACATGAACAGAACCGACTGGCTCGCCCTGACCCTTAGCGTCCTCGCCATTCTGCTCACCGGCTGGATCGCGCTCAACGTCTTCGAAGGTATTCCGCATCTGGAAGACGAATTCGCCTATGTGTGGCAGGCGCAGGTCATCGCCCGCGGCGAGTTGAGTACCCCCTCCCCTGACAACCCCAAAAGTTTTCTGGTGCCCTTCGTCGTCGATTACAACGGGCGGCGCTTTGGCAAGTATCCCCTCGGCTGGCCGGTGGTGCTCTCACTTGGCGAGCGCCTCGGGCTGCGCGCCTGGGTCAACCCGTTGCTGGCCGGGCTGGGCATCTGGCTGACCTACCGACTGGGGAAAAAACTACTCAATGAGCGCATCGGATTGCTGGCCGCAACCTTGATGCTGAGTTCGCCCTTCTTTTTGATGAATTCCAGCGTGCTGCTCTCGCATCCTTTGGGACTGGTACTCAGCGCGGGGTTTGCACTCTTCTGGTTGGTGGCTGTGGATGAGCCGGACTCGGCCCGGGGTTGGCTGCCCACCCTGAGCGCGGCACTCACCCTGGGGGTACTGGCGCTGAGCCGCCCGCTCACCGCCCTGGGCATCGCCCTGCCCTTCGGCATCCACGGGCTGATTCTGCTGTGGCGCGGCCCGAAATATATCCGCCGCCGTGTCCTATTCATTGGGATCATCGCCCTGTTGGTAAGCAGCCTGCATCTGCTATGGCAGTACGCTGTTACGGGTAACGCACTGACCAATCCTTATACCCTGTGGTGGCCGTATGACAAACTGGGGTTTGGGCCAGGATTTGGCGTGACTGCCGATGGGCATAACCTGAACTACGCCTGGGCGAATACCAAATTCAGTCTGAACGCCGGGCTGAGCGACCTGTTCGGCTGGGGCAAACTCTCGTGGATTTTCCTGCCGTTTGGGTTGTGGGCGCTGCTTCGCCCTCACCTCCCGTCCTCTCCCGCGAGGAGAGGAGGCTTCTTCCCTCTCCCTATGGGTGAGGGTCAGGGTGAGGGAAGAATCTGGCTATTGGTGAGTATTTTCCCCATGCTGGCACTGATTTATGCCGCCTATTGGGTGGGGGCATGGCTCTTCGGGCCGCGCTATTATTACGAAGCCCTACCGGGGTTGGTGCTGTTGAGCGCAGCGGGCATTGACTGGCTGACGGGCTGGCCGCGGCGCTTCTCCGGTTGGAGGATGGTGCGCCCATTGGGGGTAACTGCTTTGGTAACACTATTGATCGCGTTGAACGCCATTTTCTACACACCGATCCGCATTGGCTCGATGCAGGGGCTATATGGCATTGAGCGCGCCGCTCTGCGCCCCTTTTTGACGGCAGAAGCCCAGGCGATGACTCCCGCGCTGGTGATTGTGCATCCGGAAAATTGGCGGCAATATGCCGCCCTGTTGGAGTTGGGCAATCCTTTCTTTGATGCGCCGTTCGTATTCGTCTATCACCGCGGCCCACGTTCCACGGGGGAAATTATCACCCAATACCCGGAGTGGACTGTTTTTGATTATTCCCCATCTGATCCGTGGGTTTTTCACGACAAGAAATAAAAAGAGCGCCAGTTTTCTGGCGCTCTTTTTATTTCTTGTCAGGCAATCCCCGGAAGTCGTAAATGCCATCAATGATGGGCCACTCCCGCTCACAGTTGGGACAGTTCAGGGCGTTGGGCGTTTCTTCCAGGGGGTTGTGACGGCATTCAGGGCACTGGAAAAAGCCACCTGGCGCAGCCCCGATTAACTCGCCTACTGCCCGGGAGCGAGTAAATACACTGGGAGTCAGTTGCCACCAATTGCCAGTGCGTTGTGCCAAAGCGTCCAACCACACCAAAACTTTCAGCGGAATCAGCCGCTTGAGCAGTCCAATCCGAAAATGAGAGACAGTCAATTGACGCTCAAGCTCAAAATCGGCATCTGCAAGCCAGTCACGTACAGTTCTGGGATGAAAATCGAAATTGAGGGAGACAAACTCAACCTGTTCAGGCGTAAAGGGATTCCAGTTTTGGCGGCGCAATACATAGCGTAGAATCGCTTTCAAATTCAATTTACTGGCAAATTCAAGAATGAAGGTGCTCTGTTGTTGCAGCACGCGGCGAATTTCGGCCAACGCCCGTGGCGACTCGGCAAGGTGATGCAGCACCCGGATCATGGTGGCGGCATCAAACAGACCATCGACAAAAGGCAGGCGATAGACATCGCCAGCAACGTAGGTATAGCGTTCGCTCTTGCCGAGCCGGGTCTGAGCCTGCTGCATCTGAGTCAGCGAATAATCGAGCAGCACAACACGCTCAAATTTCTGATAGCGCGGCGTATTTCGTCCTGCGCCTGCACCGAGTTCGAGCATTAATTTCCCGTCGGGAGGCAGCAAACGTCGCAGTGCAACGGCTTCGACCTGATCTTCATAGGCTCGCCCGCCTTCGTCCCAGAATGTTGTCTGGTAGTCGGAGCCTTCGTAATCGCAAATGGGGGGGAAATCGGACGGAGGACGGGAGACCGAAGGCGGGAATTGTATCTTTTCCGTCATCGGTCTTCCGTCATCGGTCCGCGTTTTTCGGTCTTCCGTCATCTGTCTTCCGTCTTTCAACTACGCCTCAGCCGTATGGGCGCCGTTATAACCGCGCCCCAGACCGCGGTAAATGAAGTTGAGGTCTTTCATTTCGGCGGGGTCATAGATATTGCGTCCATCGAAAATAACCGGCTGATTCATGCTTTCCTGCAATTGACGGCGGTTGAGTTGCTTGAATTCGTTCCACTCGGTATTGATCATCAGGGCATCGCAGCCTTCGGCCATCGAGTAGGGGTCATCATACATTTTCACATCGGGCATCAGCGGAGCCGCGACTCCCATCGAAACGGGATCATACCCACGCACATGCGCGCCTGCGGCGATTAGCGCTTTGGCAATATCAATCGAGGGAGCATCGCGCATATCATCGGTGTTGGGTTTGAAGGCCAGGCCTAACATGCCAATGGTTTTGCCTTTGACATCGCCGCCGAGCATTTCCTTGACGCGCTCAACTGCCATCGGGCGGCGATCGGCGTTAATATCCATCACAGCGTGCAACAGTTGCGGATGTTTGCCTTTTTCTTCGGCCATATGTGCCAGGGCCAGTACATCTTTGGGGAAGCAAGAGCCGCCGTATCCCAAGCCTGCGCTCAGAAAATGATGTCCAATCCGTTCGTCGTACCCCATACCGGTGGCAACCTCGGTTACATCCGCCCCCAGAGCTTCACAGATATTGGCGATCTCGTTGATGAAGGAAATTTTGGTCGCCAGGAAGGCATTCGATGCATATTTAATCATCTCAGCGGTGCGCAGATCGGTGATCACAATCGGAGCGCGCAGCGGCAGGTGCAGTTGAGCCACCTTGTCGGCGGCTTCACGATCGAGGGAGCCGAGCACAGTGCGGTGCGGATTCTGGAAATCGAAGATCGCGGAGCCTTCCCGCAAGAATTCCGGACATGATACCACCGAGAAAGGAATAGCTGCTTTTTGGTGACGTTTCACAATGCCCGCTACCCAGTCGCCGGTGCCGACAGGAACCGTCGATTTATTGATGATGACCAACTCATCGCTCATATTCTCGGCCACAGACCGCGCCGCTGCTTCTACGTATTGCAAATCAGCTTCGCCGTCCACGCCGGAGGGGGTGCCAACCGCGATAAAAACATACTCGGTACCTTTTAGCCCCTCTGTATAAGATGTGGTAAAGGTCAGCCGCCCGGATTTTACATTGCGTTCGACCAGTTCTTCGAGACCCGGTTCATAAATTGGCATATCGCCTTTTTTCAGACCTTCGATTTTCTTCTCGCTAATATCCAGAGCAATTACGCGGTTGCCTAGATCAGCAAATCCGGCGGCAGTAATTAACCCCACATAACCAACACCAACCACACATATCTGTCTCATAGAATCCTCCAAATCTTGAAGCTAAAAACGGGTTTCTTTATTGAATAGGGTTGCCACAACTGCGCTGAAGAAGATCCAAAAATAGAGGGAGCGGTGTACTTCAACTCATTATCTTCGGTATATTTTTCAACTAACTGCGAACGCCCTGTAATTCAAAATCTTACCATAAGCTGTACTATTTCGCACGAGCGCCATCATTCAGCCCGATTAAGGTCATCGACATGCAATGACCTTAATCACTTGTAGATTGGATAAATACGCTCTAAAATATAACAGATAATGTTTATCCGTAAGACCTAATAAGGAAAGTATTCTATGCAAATCACTCGCCAAGCGGATTACGCAGTACGCGCTGTTTATTTTCTCTCCACACTCGAACCAGGCAGTCGTGCCGCCACCAGTAAAATTGCCGAAGCCCAACACATACCACCTTCATTTTTAGCAAAAATTGTCTCACAATTATCGGTAGCCGGATTATTGCATACTTCCCGCGGCGCTCGCGGGGGAGTTTCGCTGGCACGCACCCCGGAAGAAATCAGCCTGCTGGATGTTGTGGAAGCCATTGACGGCCCGATTCTCTTGAATGAATGCGTTGGTGATGATGGTGTCTGCACATTTGATGAAAGCTGCCCCATGCGTCCGATCTGGTGCGACGCCCAAAAAGAGTTGGTCAATCGCCTCAGTACAACCCACTTCGCCCGCCTCTCTCAGGGAGAAACGGCTTCGGCTGTCTAAGCAGTATCACCACTGGGCAGCGTGTTTGCCTTACGAGCAGCATCCTTCCCGGGGAGAGATTTGAAACTCCATCCCCTCTTGGCGTATAATAATATGCCTGGAGGGGATTTTTTCATATTTCGCTCATCATTATGGAGGCTGCTATGTCCCAACCCCGAATCGTTCACCCGCCGCGCGGCACCCAATTGACCTGTAAAAACTGGCTTATCGAAGCCGCTTACCGCATGATTCAGCACAATCTCGACCCTGATGTGGCTGAATTCCCCGAAAAGCTGGTTGTCTACGGCGGGCGCGGGCAGGCCGCTCGCAACTGGGAATCCTTCGACGCCATTCTCGAATCGCTCAAAAATCTCAACGAAGATGAAACCCTGCTTGTCCAGTCGGGCAAGCCAGTGGCGGTTTTTCGCACCCACACCGACGCGCCGCGTGTGCTGATCGCTAACTCCAACCTGGTGCCCGCTTGGGCCAATTGGGAGCATTTCGATGAACTCGCTGCCAAAGGGCTGATGATGTACGGTCAGATGACCGCCGGTTCATGGATCTATATCGGCACGCAGGGCATTTTGCAGGGCACGTATGAAACCCTGGGTTCGCTGGCACGCCAACGGGGGTGGGATTCGCTCAAAGGTAAATTTGTGCTCACCGCTGGTTTGGGGGGAATGGGCGGCGCCCAACCCCTGGCGATTGCCATGAACGAAGGGGTCGGTCTTATTGTGGAGGTGGACCCCGTCCGCGCTCAACGCCGCCTGGATATCGGTTATGTGGACGTGGTGGTGGATTCCGTTGAAGAAGCAATGACTCTTGTCGAACAGGCGGTAGCCGCCAAAGAGCCAAAATCCATCGGGCTGATCGGCAACGCCGCCGATATTTTCCCCGAACTGGCGGCCCGCGGCGTGGTTCCCGATGTCGTCACCGACCAAACATCAGCCCACGAAGCGCTGATGTATATCCCCTCGGGCTTGAGTGTGGCCGCTGCCGATGAAATGCGCGTCTCTGACCCCGAAACCTACAAAGCCATGGCACGCGCATCGATGGCTAAGCACGTTGAAGCCATGCTGGCGTTCCAGAAAGCAGGCAGCGAAGTTTTCGATTATGGCAATAATTTACGCCAGCAAGCCTATGATTACGGCGTAACCAACGCTTTTGATTTCCCCGGTTTCGTACCTGCTTATATTCGCCCACTCTTCTGCGAAGGCAAGGGACCTTTCCGCTGGGTGGCACTTTCGGGCGACCCCGAAGATATTCGTCGCACGGATGAAGCGATCTTAGCGCTTTTCCCTAAAGATGAGCACTTGCACCGCTGGATCAAGATGGCGCAAGAAAAAGTACCTGTGCAGGGGCTGCCCTCGCGCATCTGCTGGTTGGGCTACGGTGAACGCGAGCTGGCCGGGTTGGCCTTCAACAAACTCGTTGCCGAGGGAATCGTCAAAGCCCCCATCGTCATCGGCCGCGACCATCTCGACGCTGGCTCGGTCGCATCGCCCAATCGCGAAACCGAAGGTATGCTCGACGGCTCCGACGCAGTTTCCGATTGGCCGATTTTGAACGCGCTGATCAACGCCGTGGGCGGTGCAACCTGGGTCTCCTTCCATCACGGCGGCGGTGTAGGGATGGGCTATTCGCAGCACGCTGGTCAGGTGATTGTGGCCGATGGCACCCCCGAAGCCGCCGTGCGGCTCTCGCGGGTTCTGACCACGGACCCCGGCATGGGTGTTGTGCGCCATGCCGATGCGGGTTATGAAATCGCCATCGAAGCCGCCAAACGGCACGGCATCCAAATGCCAATGTTAGGAAAGTAGAAATCCATGAAGCACATTGTACGGTGATGCACTTTTTAAAAAAAGGCTCTTTGAGACTTTGCGTGGAGGTTCCCAGATTTGGGGGTGTGGCGGGTGTTTCACACCCGCCACACCCCCAAATCTGGGCTTTACCTTGCGAAATCTCAGAGACCCCAAATTTGTTGAGATCATTCAAAAAGGAGGCAGTATGAGCGAGACCAAAGAACGAAGTTGTGAAACATGCCCGATGCGCTTGAAAGCGGAGAAAAATCCCAAAACATTCATGGCGCGCTTATGGAAATGGCATACAACATGGTGCCCGGGTTGGAAAGCTTACCAGGCATCCTTACAAAAAGAAGGAGATGCATCCTGAGCACAACACAAACTGCCGAGATTTTCGAAAATCTCGGCAGTTTTCTTTTCGGGCCAAATCTTCACCAGAGAGCATTCACTCGCGGTAAAATTCAAGCGCATAAAAAAACTACCCGGCGTAGCTGGCATTTATCGAGATGTATTTATTGGCCCTACGCAGCAGAAAGAGATAAGCTAATTATGATCAAACGAATTGCAGTTTTTACTAGCGGAGGCGATGCCCAGGGCATGAACGCCGCTGTTCGTTCGGTGGTACGCACCGGCCTGGAGCGCGGACTTGAAGTTTTCGCAATTTACGAGGGGTATCAAGGCATGGTCGATGGCGGCGATAGCATCCGCCAGATGAAATGGGACGACGTAGGCGGCATTTTGCAAAACGGTGGCACGGTTATCGGAACCGCGCGTTGTGATGAGTTCCGTACCCGTGCAGGACGC
>CALCSH010000485.1 GCA_937893815.1 uncultured Anaerolineae bacterium
CCACTCTTGCACCTCATACATCAGACCAATTGCGCCTTGTACGGTTTCAGCAGGCTGCAAGGGATGAATCTGGGCGAAGCCGGGCATACGGGCGGTGATTTCGTTCACCTTGGGGTTGTATTTCATGGTGCACGACCCCAGGGGGTAGAATCCGGTATCTACACCGTGATTCAACTGGGAGAGTCGCGTGAAGTGCCGCACCACATCGATTTCAGCCATCTCCGGGAGGGAAAGCTCTTTGCGCACAAGCGCATCCGGAATCGGGTTCACGGGCACATCGGCCTTTGGGAAATAGGCTCCTTGCCGTCCGGGCGAAGAGAGATCATAAACAGTCGGCTCAAGCATGGGAAACCTCCTGAAGGGCGCTGACGAGAAGATCAATATCTTCGCGCGAGTTCATTTCTGTGACCGCAACCAACAAATGGTTGTCCATTTGCTCATAGGTTGTACCCAATTCGAAGCCGCCAAGAATATCGTAATCCAGCAAAGCTGCGTTGATTTCTGCAACGGACTTGGGGCAGCGCACGGTAAATTCGTTGAAGAAAGGCTCATCGAAAGCCAACTCATAGCCGGGCAACGCCGCAATCTGCTCGGCAGCGTAATGCGCTTTGTGATAGTTAAGTTCAGCTACCTGTCGCAGACCATTTTTGCCCAGCAAGCTCATATAGATTGCTGCGGCAAGCGCCAGCAACCCCTGGTTAGAGCAAATATTGGATGTTGCACGTTCGCGTCGGATATGCTGTTCGCGGGTACTCAGGGTGAGCACATAGCCGCGTTGTCCGCGTGTATCGGTGGTTTCGCCCACGATACGACCGGCCATTTTGCGCACATACTTTTCTTTGGTGGCAAAAATGCCCAAATACGGGCCACCAAACGAAAGCGGAATGCCCAATGTTTGACCTTCACCGGTGACAATATCGGCGTCAAATTCGCCGGGCGATTTGAGTAAGCCTAATGAAAGTGGATTGACATGAATGGCTACCAGTGCTCCAGCTTCATGTGCTGCTTCTGCTAACTTCGTATAGTCATAAATACGGCCAAAGAAATCGGGGTATTGCACCGCCACCAGAGCCGTATCGGTATCGATAAGCGCTATCAGCGCATCGACATTGGCTTCTATCGGGGTGTCTTCGCCTTCAAGCTGAATATCCGAATCGGCCACATAAGTGTGAACGGTTTCCCGGTAGTGAGGGTGAAGCCCTGGAGAGAGCACAATCTTCGTGCGTCGTCCGCGGAAATGATGGTAGGCCATATTTACGGCTTCAGCGACGGCGGTAGCTCCATCGTAGTGCGACGCATTCGAAACATCCATTCCCGTCAAATTGACGATCATGCTCTGATATTCGAAAATCGCCTGCAATGTGCCTTGCGAAATTTCTGGCTGATAGGGTGTGTAGGCGGTGTAGAATTCGCCGCGGCGCAAAAGCGAATCGACTACTGTGGGTGCATAATGGTTATAAGCACCGGCTCCAAGAAATGAAACCAGTTCAGCGGTGGTTTCGTTGGCTTCGGCGATTTGCGTAAATTCAGCCAGCGCTTCCATTTCGGTCACACCGTCGGGTAACTCCATATCGGGGAAAAGATGATCGCCGGGCAGCTCCTTGAAAAGATCTTCCATGCGCTTGACGCCAATCGTGCGCAGCATGGCCTCCCGGTCGGCATCGGTATGCGGTAAGAACATAATGGCTCCTTTATCCGTAGCCAGTTATCCATGATCAGTGTTCAGTCACAAGACGATTGCATGAAAGGCTTCTGGAACACTGAATATTGGAAACTGTCTAGTGATCGCGTTCCATCGATTCGGCGGCAGCGGCATTGAGCAGGCCATCTAACTCGGATGGGTCGGAGAGTTTCACCTTGACCATCCAGGCGCCGTAGGCGTCACCGTTGACCGATTCGGGTGCATCGGGCAGGTTTTCATTGACAGCGACAATTTCGCCACTCACGGGCATATACACATCTGCAGCCGCTTTGACCGATTCAACCGTGGCGCAGGCATCGCCTTTGGCAACCGAATCGCCTTCGTTGACAATAAATTCCACGAAAACAATATCCGAGAGCTGGTCCTGAGCAAAATCGGTGATACCAATTGTGCCAATACCGTCTTCAACACGAATCCATTCGTCGTTCTCAGTGTATTTTAAATCCTTGGGGAAGTTCATGAATTTCTCCTTATTCAATCAATGAATAGAATCAAAAAGCGCACGCGTAAATATTCAGCGTGCGCTCTGTCGTAAACCTGAGAGATTCGCCGTGTGAGCGGCTTGCCCCGTCGGTGTCGTTCAGGATGACTGTACGACTTTCCAGAGTGTACTCAAGAGCCGGGTCCTTTTACCTGAGAGTTTCATCCAGCGGCATTTCGCCAGATTTGCCCCTTCGGTGCCCGAAATTCGTGTAGTTTCGGGTCTCTCCCCAGCAATTGGTTATATAGTGCAAATGAAATGGATTTCTTTGCGTTTTCTGTTCCCATTATAAAGCACTCACGGAAAAATGCCAATCATTTTTTCTCGATAAGAATCCCCGTGGTGTTTGTTCAAAAGAAGAAGATTCTCATGGTAGTTTCCAAAGAGCCTTTTGGGATGGCATTCCAGAATTACAAAAATATTGATTTGTGTGCAGAGGTTCAAAATGAATAAAAACGGGATGAGGTCAAAAACACCTCGTCCCGTTTAGTTTTAAATCCAGGGGAAAGATAACGGATTAGACCCAACCCTGCTTTTTGATGAAATCGGTAACGAAAGGAATCTCTGTGTATTTTCCACCGTAGGAGTCGAAGGCGGGCCAAAAAGTGACCAGCCACAGCACTGGAGCGCAAATTGCGCCTATAACGGTAATGCCCAGAAGGATTGAAGCGATGACGATCACCGCATTCAACGCTAATGATTGGATCGCATGGTATTTGATAAACGGACGGTCTTTCTTGTCTTCCATCAAAATGGCAATCAGCGCAACAATCGCGAGCGGATAACCGAGAGCGGCCCATAGTTTATCGTCATTCGAAATTTCGTTCATTGTATTCCTCCAATTGAGTGCTAAGCTGGTGCGGGTATACTTTGGCTACATTGTATTGTGGCATTGTACAATAATCTGAGGATATTGTATAGATGCTCAGGTACTAGAACACTAAACAGTGGGTGCGGTTGTGCGCTTTACCAGACCAAAATGAAAAGGATCGTGAAAATGGTGCTCACGGCCAATTGTCTGAAGCCAACCTGTGTAGGTTTGGCACCTACAGCCGGATTCAGAATTCCCCATAGAGTTTCGAGCGATTGAACCAGATAAGGCAAAAACAACCAGGGGGACAGGATCCCCAGTCCTGATAGAATAACGGCGCCTACGAGGTTGAAACTCGTGTATAAGAAGGCGCGGCGTCCCCGAGAAAGGCGGACTCGTATCGGGGGCGATTCTGTCCAAAGGCGTTGTTCTAGCCTCAAGTAGGCATACACGATCGATGCCGCCGATTGCAGCCAGACCAGCGCCCAAAGCCACCAACCAATCGATTCTGCCGCCCCCACACCGACCCAATAGGCTGCCGGAGCACTCAGGGCCAACACACCGCTGGCAACAACCTCCACGCCGATCTGCTTGCGCTCCGTCCGGTGACTGACAAGATACAGATGCCAGATAAATACCAGCACACCTGGCACAGCCAGCCAAAGCACGTAACCAAAGCCGCGTACTACCAACCCGATAATCATGAGCAAGGCCATCGCAGCGTAGATTAACATCCAGAAGCGCGCAGCGGGAAGATCTCCGCGCGAACGGCGGCCCGCATAGGCCTTGATGGCAATCACAATCGGCTGCCGAATGAGAAATCCAGCCAGCGCGGCGAAAATCAGATAGATCGAAATACTAGAAAAATTGCGACCAGCAAAAAGGCCAATGAGCAGTGGGCTGAACAAGAAAACCCATGATCCGTGTTCATTGGTCAGAGCGATATGGCGTTTGAAATATTTTTTCATGAGGGTATACTATGACTTTGAAAAATGCTCCATGTTGTTTGGCCGGGTTTCTCACGGTGGTTCCTAAAGACCCGATAGGCCCTAACTATACGCTACAAAGCTAAAAAGGAGATTAATGCCATGAATGAAAATTATCGCCTGGATGGAAAAATTTGCATGGTCACAGGTGCCACGGCGGGCATCGGCAAAGTGACAGCTGAAACCCTGGCGCGCCGGGGAGCGCTTGTGGTGGTTGTGGGGCGCAATGCAGATAAATGCGAGGCAGTTGTTGCCGGAATCCGTGAATCTGGCGGGCAGGCGGAGGCAATTGTGGCAGAACTCTCCTCGCAAAGCCAAATCCGGGCGCTGGCTGCCGCATTTCAGCAGCGGTATCAACAACTGCACATTCTGGTCAATAATGCGGGCGCTTTTTTTATGCTTTTTTTCAAGAAGAAGACGGCATACGAGATGACCTTCGCCCTCAACCACCTCAGCTATTT
>CALCSH010000486.1 GCA_937893815.1 uncultured Anaerolineae bacterium
CCGACAATGAACTGGCTGAAATCAGGAATAAAGAAATTGGTTTTGTTTTTCAATCATTTAATTTACTTCCACGTTCCACAACATTAGAAAACGTAATGCTTCCATTGATATATGCGGGGGTACGAAAGGAAAAAAGGATACAAGTTGCCATGCAAGTTTTAACAAGTGTAGGCCTAGAAGACAGGGTAAAACATAAGCCAAATGAGCTTTCGGGTGGGCAAAAACAACGCGTAGCGATTGCGCGCACCATCATCAAAGACCCGCGCATCCTGATTTTGGATGATGCCACTTCATCGGTAGATATCGAAACTGAAGCTGAAATTCGCTCTGCGCTTGAACATCTCATGGAAAATCGCACCACCTTCATCATTGCGCATCGTATCCAAAGTATCATGATCGCCGATCGAATCGTTGTGCTTGACCAGGGACGCGTGATCCAGATGGGTACCCATCAAGAATTATTAAAACAAGATGGCGCATACCGAAAGATTTTCGCCATCCAGACCCAAATTGAGAGCGAACTTGAACAAGAAATCGCCAATGCGTAAAATATGCCACCACAAAAATACAAAGAATACAGAAAATTCTTGGGTCTCTGGGAATCCCCGTGGTAGTTGTCCAGATTTAGGTATAGGGCGTGCGGAGCACGCCTATACCCCTAAATCTGGGATTTTTCACGGCGGTTCCTAAAGACCCAAATTCTTTTTTGGCAAAAAACGTAAATTCTGTGTTCTCTTTGGCTCCATGGTAAATTGCATCAGATACTTATTATGACCACACCAAATCACTTCGAAGAAGAAGAATTCACCACAAAATTTAACGGGCAGACCGTGCTGCGCATTATGCGCCAAGTGAAACCCTACTGGCACTGGATCGCCGGTTTTATCTTAACAATTATGCTGGTATCGTGGCTCGATTCCTATTTCACATTCCTCAGCAAAGGCATCATCGATGATGGCATCATTGCCAAGGATATGGACGTGCTACGCAATATCGTGACACGCTACGGATCGCTGATCGTTGTTCAGGCGATTTGCGTTTTCGGCTTCATCTACCTGGCGGGGGTTTTAGGCGAACGCGTACGCTACGATTTGCGCAAAAAAATGTTCGCTCACTTGCAAGAACTATCATTGAGCTACTACAACCACACCCCCGTTGGTTGGATCATTTCGCGGGTCACATCGGATGCCGAACGTGTTGCCGAGTTGGTCACCTGGGGCCTGGTCGATATCACCTGGGGAATGATGAATATCATCACCTCCACCTATTTCATGATGCGCATCAACTGGCGTTTGGGATTGATCGTATTCACAATCATCCCCGTACTACTAGTAATTGCAGCTCAATTCAAGAAGAAAATCATCATTGAATTCCGCAAAGTGCGCAAGATTAACTCCAGAATTACCGGGGCATATAACGAAAATATCACCGGTGTGCGTGTGGTCAAAGCTTTCGGACGCGAATCCCGCAACATGAATTCGTTTGACGAGCTAACCAGCGATATGTATCGCTCAGGGTATCGCGCCGCCTGGCTTTCAGCACTCTTCCTGCCCACTGTGCAAATCATCAGCGCTGTGGCATTGGGCAGCATTGTCTGGTACGGCGGTCTTCAAGCTACCTACGGTATGATGACCATCGGCGGGATCCAGGCTTTTATCTCGTATGTGGTGTTTATGATCTTTCCGATTGAGGAGATGGCGCGCGTCTACGCCGAAATGCAGCAATCCGTGGCCTCTGCCGAACGGATTTTCTCGCTGCTCGATGCTACCCCGGAGGTGATCAATACCCCCGAGGCGATCTCGCCTTCCAGCATTCGCGGCGATATTACATTCGAACATGTAGACTTCCACTACGATGATGACGATTCGATCCTCGAAGATTTCAACCTGTATGTGAAACAGGGGGAGACAATCGCTCTCGTAGGACCAACCGGCGGCGGCAAAACCACCATCATCAACTTGCTAGGGCGTTTCTTCGAACCTACCCATGGGCGCATCCTGTATGGTGAACACGACTATCGAGATTTCACGTTGCAATCCATCCAATCTCGCTTGGGCGTAGTGCTGCAAACCCCGCATCTGTTTTCTGGCTCCGTCATCGAAAATATTCGATACGGCAAGCTAGACGCCAATGATGAAGAAATTCTCCAAGCGGCCAAACTTGCCGGGGCGCATGAATTTATCGAAAAATTCGATAAGGGTTACCTTGAAGAAGTCGGCGAGGGCGGCAGTTTGCTCTCGGTTGGGCAGAAACAACTCATCAGCCTGGCACGCGCCGTTCTGCGCAAGCCAGAAATTTTCATCATGGACGAAGCCACCAGCTCGGTGGACACCCTGACCGAGGCACTCATCCAAAAAGGCATGGAAAATCTCATGCAGGGCCGCACCAGCTTTGTGATCGCCCACCGCCTGTCCACCATCAAACGTGCCACTCGCATTATCGTCATCGAGGGTGGTAGAATCGCCGAAATGGGCACGCATGCCGAACTGCTAAAACAGCATGGTCATTATTATCGCTTGTACACTTCACAGTTCCGCAGTGAACTCGAGCGCGAATATCGTCCGTTGGATATGGTCAAGTAGTCGTTGGTTTTTATCCCTTAGTACCTACGCAACTCGATAAAAAATATCCCGAAAATAGGGGTGTGTGGGAGCTTCGCTCCCACACACCCCTATTTTCGGGCATTCTCTTGTACAAGTGCGTAAGTCCTATCCCTGTCACAACGGCAACGTCGAGAACGGCCTATTTCACATTTTTCTGACGAACTCGACAATGTCGCAAAGTGACGCATTGAGAGAAACAAAGAGGTCACGATGAAAACAAAAAAATCCTATCGTTGGTTAGTCGTCGTAATTTTTTTCTTCTTCATGCTACTCCACCAGACTGACAAGCTGCTGATTGGCCCGTTGAAATCCCAGATCAGCGCAGATTTCGACATTACCAACACGCAGTTTGGTATGATCATCACCGGCGCGTTGGTTGTTGGAACAATTCTCTACCCAATATGGGGCTATCTCTACGATCGTTACGCCCGCGCAAAACTCCTATCGCTGGCATCTTTAATCTGGGGTGCAACCACCTGGTTGAGTGCGATTGCCAGAACTTTTCCGCTATTCGTAATTACCCGCGCCTCTACAGGCATTGACGATTCATCCTACCCGGGGATTTACACCCTGATCGCGGATTACTTTGGTCCCAATTTACGTGGCAAGGTGTACGGAATATTGCAACTTGCCCAACCCATTGGCTACCTGATTGGCATGGTGCTGGCCCTGATGGTGGCTCCAGGTTTAGGGTGGCGCAATGTTTTTTATATCACGGGGGGCTTGGGGTTGCTCCTGGCAATATTAATTTTCTTCTTCATCAAAGAGATGCCGCGCGGCAAGGCCGAGCCTGAATTCGCCGACATGGAAGAAATGACCCAGTTCCGTTTCTCGTGGGCAGAAGCCAAAGAAGTTTTCAAGAAGCGCACGATGTGGTTCGTTTTCCTGCAAGGTTTTGCGGGAGTTTTTCCCTGGAACGTGATCACCTACTTCTTCTTTGATTACCTCGAAAAAGAGCGTGGTTACGACGGCGATGCGATCCTATTCACAATGGCACCGGTTATTCTGGTGCTGGCCGCCGGGTACTTTGTCGGTGGTGCCGCGGGGGACGCAGCCTTCAAGCGCACTCGCAAGGGACGTATTCTGGTTTCCAGCGCCGGAGTGTTGCTGGGAGCGCTATTTTTGTTCCTGGCAATTCAAACCCCGATTGACGCACGCACAACCTTCCTGGTGCTCATGTTGCTGACAGCCATCTTCATGCCACTATCCTCGCCGAATGTAATTTCAACAGTCTATGACGTCACCGTTCCCGAGGTGCGCAGTACGGCCCAGGCAGTGGAGTATTTTATCGAAAATTTTGGGGCAGCCTTCGCGCCATTGCTGGCAGGCATCATCGCCGATGCTACCAACTTGCAAACTGCCATCCTGTCTATTTGCATCACGGCCTGGCTCTTGTGTTTCTTGTTTTATCTGGGCGCGTTATTCTTCATCGACCACGACATCCAGACTCTACGCGATCAAATGCAGAAACGAGCTGCAAAAGATCGTTTGCAACAAGCCTGAGAATCAAAAACTCCCTGCGAAGCACACGCTCGCAGGGAGTTTTTTCTTTCAGTTATTCGGATCGATATCAACTATATTCTTCAAACTCAAAGCGTAAACGCCGCACCCATATTCCTTTTTCTTTGCAGAGTTTGAGTGTTTTTGTAGCGACATCGCTTTCGAAGATGGATGTTGAAGTTATCAAAACGCCTTTCACGGCATAATGCTCCATTAAGTTTTCCAACTCGTCAAAACCACCGAGTACATTCAGTCCGTGAATATTCCGTCCTTTTTTAAGGGGATCATCGTCGATAAATCCCAATGGGTGATAATTGATGTTCTGGTTTTGCTGACATTC
>CALCSH010000487.1 GCA_937893815.1 uncultured Anaerolineae bacterium
TGGGCTTTACCTTGCGAAATCTCAGAGACCCTTGTTTATAAGTGGATCGATTATATCAAATTTGCGTTGATGTGACATGGATTGCGGCGGCTTCATCCAAAAGCCAGCGTAGTTTGCCAACTGCCGGACGCACAATTTGAGCGGGGAGTTGGTCGGGCTGGTAGCGGCCAACAATCACCTGCCGCAGTCGGTAGGCCTTCTTCTCGCCAGAGACAAGAAAAGCCACATTGGCGGCGGCGTTGATCAGTGCAGGTGTGAATGTGATCCGCCAGCTTTCTAACTTATCGACATACTGGGCCATGACCAGTTTTTCAGCTTCATGTATGGCAGGCGTGGCAGGGAATATGGATGCGGTGTGGCCGTCGTCGCCCATACCCAGCAGAATTAAGTCGAAGCGCGTCGGTTTTGGCGCAAAGAAGTGTGTTAATGTTTCTTCGTAGCTTTGCGCAGCCTGATGAGGTTTGATTTCACCCTGCATGCGCAGGATATTCTCCGGGGGAATAGCGACATATTTCAAAAAAGCATCACGCGCCATGTGGTAATTGCTATCTTCGCTTTCCGGAGGAACACAACGTTCATCGCTCCAGAATATATAAACGCGCTCCCAGTTGACTTGTTGAGTGAACTCAATTGTCGCCAGATTTTTATACATGGCCCGCGGCGTGGATCCACCCGCCAGTGCGACCGAAAAATGACCGTGGTCACGAATTGATTCTTGTGCCAGAGTCACAAAAAGCTCTGCTGCGGCATGCGCCAATACTTCAGCGGTGGGGTAGGTTTGGATAATTGCCATAAAAATCTTTGTATATGATTCGCCAAGTACACAAAGCCCACGAAATTGAATCCATTTTCGTGCATCTTCGCGTACTTGGCGGATTTCAAGGTTTGACGTTTAGCGTTATACCGCTTGGATGTTGTCCGCAGCCGGTACGCCAGAAATGCCCATCGCGCGAGAGTAATTCCTCCGCCTGAAATGGCCCCCATCCCCCTGGATTGTATTTCGACAGCGGGCCGGATTTCTCATTTTCCCAGAGCCGAATCACCGGGTCAATTAACTGCCAGGCGGCCTCGATTCCGTCACTGCGCGTGAAGAGCGAAGCATCGGCCTGGATGGCCTCTTCGAGCAGGCGTTCGTAAGCATCCGGCAGTGGATCACCCTCGAAGGCATCCTGGTAGTGGAATTGCATATTAACCGAGCGCATATCTTCATCGGAGCCGGGTGTCTTTGCCTGAAATTGCAGATGAATGCCTTCATCTGGTTGGATGCACAACGAAAGAACATTGGGAGAAAATTCGCTGGCGCCGGAGAGCCCAAACATCAGGTGGGGCGGTTTCTGGAACTCGATGATAATCTCGGTTGTTTTTCGTTTCATCGCTTTTCCGGAACGCAAATAAAACGGTACGCCTTTCCAGCGCCAGTTGTCAATATTCAGCTTTAATGCGGCATAGGTGGGTGTACGCGAGTTTGGAGAAACACCATCGGTTTCTAAATACGCCTCATATTGCCCGGCTACCGTGTCGGAGGCTTCAATCGGGCGCACTGCTGAAAGTAATTTGACCTTCTCGTTGCGCACGGCATCTGCCTGGAACGATGCCGGGGGTTCCATGGCTACCAGGGAGAGCAATTGCAAGAGATGGTTCTGGAACATATCGCGCAGCACCCCGGCACTCTCATAATAGTCGCCGCGATGGCCGACATCCACACTCTCGGCCACGGTAATTTGAACATTGTCCACATAACGACGGTTCCATACCGGCTCGAAGATCGTATTGGCAAAGCGGAAGAAGAGAATATTTTGCGAAGTCTCTTTGCCCAGATAATGGTCAATGCGGTATATCTGTTTCTCCCCGAAGACAGTATGCACAAATTGATTCAAGTGCTGAGCGGAGGGCAAATCTGTGCCAAACGGTTTTTCGATGACCACATGTCGCCAGGGTGCGCCTTCTTCCAGGGCTTCTTGTGCTAACCCTGCCGTACCCAAAGAGGCGATGACCGGCTCGAAAAAATTCGGCGCGGTTGCCAGGTAATACAATCGATTGGCCGGGGTGCGTTCCAGCGCGGTCAGCGTTTCGGCTAGCCGGGTGAAATCCTCCGGAGCGGTTAAATTGCCCTGAAAATAGTGAACTTTTGGTGCGAATCGTTCCCAGGTCTGATCGTCATAACTCTCGGCGCTGAACGTCTGTACACCTTCCTGCAACTGGCTGTGGAAAAAGGCATCATCCCAGGGGCGGCGCGCAAAACCGAGAATCGTCAGTTCCTCTGGCAAGCGGCCTTTATGGTACAAGTTATACAACGCTGGGATCAGCTTGCGGTGGGTCAAATCACCGGAAGCCCCGAAAATAACAATTGTGGTTGGTGGATATGTCATTGAATTATCCATTCCCAAGAGATGAAATTAGAACCGCAGGAGAAGCGCCCACTTCGAAAACGATCACGCGTCGTCCGGCATCGCGCAACGCCTGCGCGTCGCCCAGCGCTTGCGCTTTTTTGAGCGTGTCAAAACTCATCGCTGAGGCAGATGCGCCCGCCTCGTCCGGAATAGGCAGGTCCTGTTCGGCATCCGATACAAATTGGATAAACAGCCCATTGCCGCGATCGCCTTTGTGGAGTTGTCCGGTCGAGTGCAGGAAGCGCGGACCAAACCCCAGCGTGGTTGCCACTTTATAGGTGTCGCGTATCCCCAGGCGTAGTTCGGTTAATGCAGTTTCAACCTCGGGGGTGGGATTCAGATAGGCTTGCAGCGCCACATAATCCCCTGGGTGACTTTGGGCCAAAAACTCTGTCAGCGCCGCCGCGCTGGGGGTGGAGTACTCGCCCGCGGGTAATTCGCCGCTCTCGGTATAGGCTGACACCATCTGACGCGCCAGCACTTTGGCGCTCTCTACGTTGGGCTGGTCAAAAGGATTTATCTGCAAAAAATACCCGGCTACCGCGGTTGCCAGTTCCCAGAGCAAGAACTGCCCCCCGAGATCGTAGATAGTTTCTAAATGAATGCGCACAACGGGGTACCCAACATCCGCTAATCCCTTGAGCGCGGCGCGATGGGTAGGGTCATCACCCACTTGGAGATGTACAAACAGACGATCATTCCCATAATCTTTTGGTTTACCCAGTGCTTCGCCGACTACGGGTAGAATCCCTTTGCCTTCTTTGCCCGTACTCTCTGCAATAAGTTGTTCAACCCAGTTGGGGAAATTGGCAATTGCGGGCGACGCGGTGAATGTGATTTTATCCTTGCCGGCTTTGGCAAATTGCCCCAGCACCGTGCCCAGGACCGCGGCGGGGTTGTTTTGCGCCTGAATTTGCGGGCCACAGGTGGCGCTCATATCGCTGGCATTAGCAATCAGCCGCGGGAGTTGGACTCCGCTCAGGCTGGCAGGTAACAACCCAAAGAACGAAAGCGCCGAATAGCGCCCGCCAATGTTGGGTTCGTTGAGAAAAATATCCTGAAACTTGTATAACTTAGCTAAATCCACTAATTTGCTGCCGGGGTCGGTGATCGCGACGAAATGCTCCCCAGTATGCTGGCGGCCGACAGAGTCCACAAGGCGATTGTAAAAGTATTTAAATGCCGAAAGCGTTTCGGCTGTGCCGCCGGATTTGGTGGCTACGATGAACAGTGTTTTTTTGAGGTCAAAACTACGCTCGCGTTCCAGCACAACGCCGGGGTCGGTGCTGTCCAGAATTTGCAGTCGCAGGCCATTGGAATTTTCGTAGGTGCGGCTGAACACTTCTGGAGCCAGACTGGAGCCGCCCATCCCCAAAACAACTGCGTCTGTATAGCCCTGGGCAAGCAGATCTGCCGTGAACGCTTGCATGCGCTCAATATCGGGCCGCATCGCTTCGTCAATCCGCAGCCAGCCTAGTCGATTTGTGATTTCTGTCGGTTCCGCTTTCCAGACGGTATGATCGTGTTCCCAAATGCGGGCGATGATTTTCTGCGCAGCAAGAAGCTGCAGGCCCTCATCCACCGCTGATTGGTATTTTCCGAGTTGATAGGTGATATTCATTTATATTTTTCCTTTGCTACAGAACCCCTCAATCCCCCTGTCATGGAGGACTCATTTTTATTTAGACGAGGTAAGACACTACGATTTTACCAATACATCGGCCAACGCGCCCTCGCTTTCGAATCCATAAGCGTAGGCCAAGAGTTCCACGGGATGAATGGCGGCCAGCCCGGTACCGTGGGTGATCTGCCAGCGACAAGTTTCGCTATCGCAGACTGCCAATGGGCCGTCAATCTCCAGCACAAAGTCGAAAAGTGGTTGCCCCACGGCCATACTGGTAGCGTATTTTTCCTTCTTGTAGCCGTAGGTACCGGCGATCCCGCAGCAATCGGTATGACTCTCTTCGATGCGCAATTCGGGGATTTTATTCAGAATTTCCACCGCCGGGCTACCGATGCCGTGGGCGCGATACTGGCAAGGTTGGTGATAGGCTAATCGGAGCGGGATGGGGCGCAGGGAGTCTATCATCAATTCGCCGGTCGCCAGTAGATGCAATAAAAATTCGTGAAAATCGTAGGTGTTCTCGGCGACCAAACGCGTATCTTCGTCGTGCATATCGAGCAATTCCGGCGCTTCTTCTTTGAGGGTCAGCGTGCAGCTCGTAGAGGTACCGACGATGGGAATTCCCCGGCGGGCATATTCCACCAGATGTTGCACATTGTTCTGATGATATTTGCGCGCCGCATCAAATTCTCCGTTGGAGAGCAGCGGCAAGCCGCAACAGTTTTGCGGCGGGATAATGACTTCAAAGCCGTTGGCCTCCAGAATGAGGATGGCGGCACGACCGACACGCGGTTCATAATACTCCGTGGCACAGCCGTGGAAGAAAACGACTTGTTGGCCCACACCCCCACCCCCTCTCCCACCGGGAGAGGGGCGAAGGGGTGTGGGGGGGCGTTGCTGCCACCAACGTGAAAAGCGCTGTCGTGCAAAGGGTGGAAAATAGGCATCCTTGGCGATGCCTAGAATACCTTCGGTGATGCCCCGCACCAGCGGGTTACTAAGCAGCACATTCGAAATCGGAGCGATGGGCTGCGCCAGATTGCCGAGCAATTCGGTGCGGGCGATCAGGTTATTGCGCAGACGTTGCCTGGGTGGCACTTTGCCCTGGCTGACGATCATATGGCGGGCGCGGGCATTCATTTCGGCGATTTTGACCCTGTTGGGGCAGGCCATATTGCACACTCGGCAGCCGCTGCAATAATCCACGGAAATATCTGGGGTGGGTTGTTCGGGTTGGCGGAAGCGCCCTGCTTGAGGGCCAGCATACTTAGGGCCGGGGAACAGATCGTTCACCGCGGCTACCGGGCAGACCGAAACGCAAATATTGCATTTAATACATTGATCGAGAGTCAGTTCTACGGGAAGATGATCCATGTTTTTTCGTGTGAAACGGTTTCAATGGAAGGTGGATATGGTAGATTTGTACAAACTCATTTTTTAAAATATCCGCGAGAATCCACTACATCCGTTGAATTCATTAGGGCTTACGCACTTGTACAAGAGAATGCCCGAAAATAGGGGTGTGTGGGGGCGAAGCC
>CALCSH010000488.1 GCA_937893815.1 uncultured Anaerolineae bacterium
CACCCCCATATATTCCGGCGGGAACACCTGCACGGTAGTTTTTTCAGTGGAGTCAATAAAGTAATCAGTATTCAGTAACCGGTGTTCAGTTTTCTATGGCTGGTTCGCTGGATACGGACATCTGGACACTGAAATAATAGTACCCCTGTACCGAGTTTTTGTCCTAAAAAACAGTACCGCGCCTCGATGTAAACGGCGCGGTATTTTGCTATGTTAAGTGCATGACCCGTATTCTGATCGTCGATGACCAACCTGCTTTTCGCCGCCTGCTGCGTCGCCTGCTAACGCACGCCGGGATGGAAGTTGTGGCGGAGGCCGGTGATATGGACGAAGCCAAAGCGATGGTGCGCCAGTTTCAGCCGGATATTGCCGTGGTCGATGTGATGCTGCCGGGAGTCAGCGGGCTGGAAGGTACACCCCAACTCAAGGCCTTAGACGACCACCTGCGAGTGATTCTTGTCAGCGCCTATCAGAATTTTGGACAAGCCGCTGCACAAGTCGGCGCGGATGCTTTTGTCCCCAAAGATGAACTCGATTTAGAAACGGTTTTAGCCTGGAAAGAACATGTTAATCAGGGATCAGGCAATTAGGCGATTGGGAGCATTCCTGATTGCCTAATTACCTAATCCCGAATACCTGACACACCACTAGGAGGCCTCCATGAAACCCAAACAACTACTTTTCGTCCTGATGCTGCTAACCCTCACCCTTGGGCTGGCAGCCTGTATCCCGGAAGATTCGGCTCCCCAGCGCGCCTGGATTGATTACCCCATCGAGGGAGAAACCCTGCCAGTCGGTGAAGCTATCCAGGTGATTTTACACGGCTACGCTCGTGATGGTCTTGCCGATGCTCTGCTCAGCGTCAACGGCGAAGCCTACCGCCGCGATGCTTTTCCCGTTCCCGGTGAAGAGTTTGACGAATTGCATCAGGAGTGGCGCCCCGAAGCCGAAGGCGTTTACACCTTGCAAGTCATCGTCTACGACCAGACCGGAGCGGCCAGTTTACCGGCCTTTGTCAGCGTGCAGGTCACGGGTTCAGCATTGCCCGCACCCACGGGCGGTGAATGTACTCCTGATGCGCTGATTGCCCCGCTGCTGGTTGCCCCTGCTGATGGCGCCACCCTGGAACCTGATCCGCTGCTTCAATGGGCTTATCCCGACGAAAGCTGCCATCCGCACAGCTATGCCATCGACATTGCCGAAGACCCTTCCTTTGCCGATATAAGCTGGGGATTTGGCACGCTCGACCATACCGAAACCAGCCGCACCTGGCCGCTGCCCGCCGGTCAGTGTTACTACTGGCGCGTACGCGCCTACGCTCCCGATGCATTTGGGCCGGCCTCCCCGGCCTGGAGTTTCTGCGTCAATGGCCCCACCGAGACCCCTACCAATACGCCCGAAATTCCCGATACGCCCACCTTCACTCCCACTTTGGCGCCTGCCACGAACACACCCACCCTGCACCCACCCACGTGGACTCCAACGCCCACGGCTACGCGCACACCCATACCCGCCGATACCACCCCGCCGCCCGCTCCTGCGCCTGTGGTACCTGCCAATAATCTAGAACTCTCTTGCCGGGCCACGCAAACTCTGGCCTGGACACCCGTCAATGATCCTAGCGGCATTGAAGGCTACTATGTGGAACTCGAAAAAGAGATCAGCCCCGGCAATTGGCAAAATGACAGTGAATGGGGCCCGATCAGCGGCAAACAAATTGATGTGTCCGTGAATTGCGGCCTGCGCTACCGCTGGATTGTGCGTGCCCGTGATGGCGCTGGCAACTTCAGCAACTGGTCTGCCATTTCGAACTTTGCCATCCTTTTGGACTGACGCAACAATACAAATTCTTACCACAAAGGCACGAAGAACACGAAGAAATTCTTTGTGCTTGCAAAGAAAAACTTTGTGTCCTTTGTGTCTTCGTGGTGAGTTCCTTTGATTACAATGGCTATTGATCATAACAAACTCACCCGGAGTCTGACATGAACGCAAATTACGCCCAAGCCCCCGCATATCGTATCCCCAAAAAGCGCAGCAAACTCCCCATCTTTGTCGCAATCCTCGGCACCCTGTGCGCTTTTGCTGCTGTTCTCACCCTCGCCGGATATTATTTCTTCGTTCCTGAAGAAACCACCCGCCCTGTGGTGCTGATCCGCGAACCCCAAAATGGCGACCCCCTGCAACTCGGCGAGCGAGTCACCGTACATGCTATCGCCCGTGATAG
>CALCSH010000489.1 GCA_937893815.1 uncultured Anaerolineae bacterium
AACTCGCCGTATCAATCTCCAGTAGAACATCGTAGTTGCTCAATGCTCCACCACTGTAATCCAGTAGCACCGGCTGACGGTTGGGCCAAGCGGAATCATACCACTCACCTGGATCAGGCATCGGTGTTGCCGATGGAATTGATGTTGGCGTAGGAATACTATTCGCCAGCGCTTGTATCTCTGTGTATGTTAGTGCCCGATTATAGAGCGTAACTTCATCAATACGTCCGTACCAGGGATAACGGTTCACGACCGGATCGCTGAACGTCAAGGCGTCACTGCCATGACTGATCGTTCCTGTCACCAACTTATTGGCAACCAAAACACCATTTACATATAAGCGAATCTGGCCGCCATCATATGTACCAACCACAAATGCCCAAGTATTCAACGGGGGAACCGGCCCAGTAACGCTACTCGGCTCCAAATCGTCCAAGCGAAATTCCAGGTAACCATCGGATGTTAACCAAAGACCGTAATCAACATCCGTATTCCCTTTGCTAATCACAATCTGCTGTCCACCAACATTCGTTGGATATATCCAGATAGCGAGAGTTAGCTCATCCGTGGGTTGCAAGTTTGCCGCATCTGGAATGGACACATACTCATCCGAACTATCAAAACTTAACGCTGAGCCATTGAAACCTAAAGTCGTCCAGCTTGCGCCACCGACCGTCCCAGTATTGCCATAACCCGAACTATCTCCAATACTGCTCCCGCTGCCTTCATTCAGGTGCCATTCCCCAATCAAACCCGGAATTGTGGTTGATGTAGCTGTTGGAGTAGCGGTTGCAGGAACTAAGGTTGCCGTTGGCGTTGGCGTACTGTATTGTGTTGGCGTAGCAGTTGGTTGACCTGGCACACCAATATACGTCTCGCGCCGCGATTCAAAGGCATCAAAGTAGTACGTGCCACGGGTATCGGTATCAATCCCCGATTCAGGGCCAAAACGCACGTGGTCAATCTCCCAGGTATCGCTGTCCATACCCGTAATCTGCGCTACCTGCACGCCATCAACCCATAGGGTCATGCTGCCATCATTAGCTCCAACTGCACTCGCAGCCTGCCAATCAATCTCAACGGCTTGCCAGCCATCGTTAATCACCACCCAATCACTCGACAGGCGCGTCTCATCATCATCGCGCGCTCGAATGCGCAGTTGATAGTTGCTGTCCAGGTAGATTAGTTCTATATAAAAAGGCGAAACGCCATCCGCCGTGCTACCCCGCATAATGTAGTGGCTATTCCACGAAGCCATACTGATCGAATTCGGATCAAAGTAAAAACGCGCTCGATAGCGGCTTTCCCGGAAAGGTGTCCAGTCCTCCAAGTACATCCCCGTATTGTCATCAATCACAGCTTCTAGGCCATAGCTGCCATCGTGAACTGCACTGGCACTCGCAGACAAATCACCACCATCCGTGCTGGTATACGACCAGGCTGCCAACGTGCCATTTTCAAAGCTATCGGCAAAAAGTGCATCTGTCACCGGGTTTATAGGTACACTAACACCAGCCTCAGCGCCGATATAACTATCTTGCACTGACTTGAAGGCATCCAGATAGAAACTGCCTACCGTACCTGCATCTACCGAATTGGTTGCACCCAAATACACATTGTCAATCCCATGGGTGTCGTTGTCCATACCACTCAGATGTTCAACCAATTCTTCATCAATCCACACCTTCAAGTAACCATCATTTGCCCCAGCCGCACTTGCTGCTACCCATTCAACTTCGACCATATGCCAGTTGTCGCGCATCAGATGCTCTCCGCCTAGGGTGGTATTCAAGGCATCATCTCTCACACTGCTCTGGATGTAGTATTCGCCCCAATAGCTCTTGCCCAGGTTCAGACTGTATACCCGGCTTCCGCCAGATGCACCGTACAAGATTTCAAAGCTATTGCCTGCAGGGATCGACAATCCATTGGGATCTACATAGAAACGTACCCGGTAGTGGCTCTCTCCATTCGGTGTACTGTCTTCGAGTTTCAAATATGCTGTGCCGTCCAGGTCAATCTGCACACCATAGCTACCTTCCAAACTCACAGTACTGCTCACGCTCAAAGCCGGATCGTTTGTCACCGATGACCATGCTGAGAAATCACCGCTCTCAACACCATCTGCAAAGATCAAATTTGGTATAGGTGTTGGGGTATTTGTAGGTAATGCAGTGGGCGTGTTGGATGGCGACGGTGTTTCTGTTGGCGGGACAGGCGTAGCCGTTGGCGCGCCTTGACCTAATGCGCCAATGTAGGTCTCACGACGCGATTCAAACGCATCAAAATAGAGCGTACCGACTGTATTGGTATCCACTGAATTAGTGGCCCCCAGGCGCACCCCCGAAATCAGATAGCTATCGTTGTCCATGCCATTGACAGTTCCCTGAAGAACTTCGTCAATCCATAGGGTTATGTAGCCATCATTCGCCCCATCACCTGTAGCAGCCTTCCAATCAATCTCAATCACATGCCAGTCATCTGTAATTGTATAAACCCCCGACCAACTCTGCGCACCTGCATCGTTCTCTAAATATGTCCGAATAAAATATTCGCCACCATCAATACCCAGATAAATACCAAAAACCCGGCCCAGACTGCTGGTTCCGTACATAACTTCCATCATCTCGTTATCAATCATACTGATTGAATTAGGATCCATGTAAAAACGCGCACGATAGCGCGGTTCATCCGCTGGCGTATCGTCCTTCATCATGATCCAGGCTGTCCCATCCAGATCAATCTGCGCTCCATACGTGCCATCATAAGCCGAAGCTGTGGACACAAACAACGCTGAAGTATTCGTAACGCTGCTCCACGCCGAAAAGTCGCCGCTCTCAACACCATCTGCAAAGATCAAGTCAGGCAAGGCTACCGTTGATGTCGCCGTAGCAGTTGCAGTTGCCGTGGCCGTGGCAGTAGGCGTCGCAGTTGGAGCCGTGAAGGGGTAGGTTTTTCCTGCACCATTGTTATACAGCTCTACGATTTCTGCTGCATTCAGAGTACGGTTCCAGATGCCTACCTCGTCAATCAACCCACTGTAATAGTAGATCCAATCCTGCCCAATACGCGTACTCTGCGTGTTTGAATAGGTTGTTGATGTAAGTGTGTTTGATGTTAGAGACAATAATTGGCCATCCAGGTAGAACGAATACGACAAATTGTCTCCAATGACAGCCACATGATGCCAGGTATTTGCCGCATATCCAGGCACAGAAGCAGTCGCTGATTTTTGCCCGCCACTGTCATATAGCAAGAAACGTAATTGCGTTGAAGAGATTGAAATTTCAAATCCATCGCCGTTGCTTTTCAAATTGCCAAACAACCTTACTTCGCCTGTGGTCGAAGGTTTGATCCAGGCGCTGTAGGAATTGGTATCCTGCGGTCTCCAACTGATGGCAGTACCCACATCCACATAGTCGCTGCTACCATTGAAACTTCTGGCATTGCCAAGTTTTCCGGTTGTGACAGTAGTTCCATTTGCCGTCCCACTATTCGCCCCAACAGAATCCGCGACAGTTGAGCCAGAAGCTTCATCCATATTCCAATAAGAAACCAGACCACTGTCCAGTGTGGATGCTAGTGGCGCGCGCGGGGCTTCAAGCACCACCGGCTGACTGTAGTTGAAAGCGTTATTAGCCACTTTAGCAAAAGGTATCCCCCAAGCGGTATCCGCAGAAGCCTGTTCATCATCAAGTTGACCCACTTCACCCATGAATAACTCTTCATCGACATTGATCGTGAGCGCGTCGTGAGTAGGCTGCATCGCTGACTGCCCGGTAACATACTCACTACGGCGCAGCATATTGCCAATCGTGTCATACTCATACGACCGCCGATACACAAGCTCAGCCGCACTGGTCTCACCCTCCGCCAGCGTCAAACGATCCAAATGGTCATAACTGAAGGTGAAGTTCTCATCCCGCACCGTATCCGTGAGTGCTGTGATATTCCCCAACGCGTCATAGTTGTAACTGAAATCCATGGCCGCATCCGCAGGATGACTCACACAAGATTGTGTGCTGCCCGCATAGGCCCGGCGCGACACCAATCGGTTGGTATCACTGGCATAACAATTCTGGATGCGAATCCCATTCCCCAGGGCATTCTCAAGAATCTGCCCTAATGTGTTGTAGGCCAAGTTGGCTAACGATCCGGCTACAGACCCGCTGACGGTATCCGCACGCCCCAGCGCATCATAACTGGTGGTAACCGTTTCACCATCCGGATAGCTGACCGTGACCACTCTCCCCAGCCAATCAGCCACGGTCGTGAAGGCGTAATTCGTCCCTGATATCGCACGCGTTTCAGTAACTGTGCGCCCATAATTGCTGTAACTCCAGCTCGTACTCCCCACATCATCCGTCATTCCCGTGCGCATGTCAATCTGCCCGGCTGTGGTGCCATAGCTGTAGCTGGAAAGCACGGTGCTGGTATTCAGGTCTTCTTTCTGCAACAAACGGTTGAGTACATCATAGCTGAACCCCAGCGTCTGTCCGCGCGCATCTGTTTGCTGGGTGAGATTACCTAAGGCATTGTACTGGTATGTCCACTGACCCATATCGGGATCATCCATCTGCACCTTCTGTCCCAGCCAGTTGTAGTATATATCGGTCATATTGCTTTGCGCATCGGTCACGCGCACGAGCCGATTAGCAACATCATAGGTGTAGGTTGTCATCGCATACAGCGACCAATCGGGATCCGTGCCTTCATACTCCCGTACACCGATCATACGCCCCAAACCATCACTATCACGCTCAGTCTTGTGCCCGTTGGGGTTCACCACCGTTACCGTCAACCCGTCATAGCTAGTCTGGGTGACAATTCCCCCCGAAGCAGTAACCTGCGTCACACGCCTCAGAAGGTCATATTCACTACTGACATAGTTATTATTCCAATCCGGTGTATCATACACGCCCCCTGTCCCCGATGGGATTAGGCGCGGTTCACCGCTGCGCGATATCGCTCCTTGCGCGTTGTACTCACTATCCGTTACCAGTAAATTGCCGCTCCCGGCATCATAGACCTGATTTTGCAGGGTGCGTCCCAAACCATCATAGATGCCCCATACATCCCGGTAAGCTGGGTTACCCGGCCCCAAAGTATCTAGAATCTGCATTTGCAAGGCATACGGCGCACTCACTGTTCCATTGGTTGGTGTTGGGTATATATATTGTACGGTATCTTGGGTCATCCCTGGTACACGGCTACTCAACACACGTCCTAAACCATCATACGTACTGGTTGTCACCCAGTTATTGGGATCCGTCACCTGATATGGAACGCCCATCGTGTAAAGATAGCTGGTTGACGCATTCTGCCCCAGCGCATTGGTCACCATTACTGGGTAGGTGTGAAAGTCTGCATCATAGGCCGTTTGGCTGGAATGAAAATTACCGGATGGCGCATACCCCACTGTGCCGTAGTTTGTATAAACCGTCGCGGTTGTCAAATTACCATACGGATCATACCCATAGGTGGCATCCACAGTCTGTGAACCGCTTCCCGTGAGCATCTGTACTTGCGTCAAATTACCTTCGAAAGGTGGCAGC
>CALCSH010000490.1 GCA_937893815.1 uncultured Anaerolineae bacterium
CAACAGCAGTTCTTTCTTCATCGTCTGCCCCACAGGATACAGGGCATGGGAAACTGTCTTCGCCGGGGCGATGATGCCAATTTGCACTGTCTCCGGATTCTTCAGGATCGTATCGGCAAGTTTGCGGGCATCAGTCGGCATGGTGGCTGAGAAAAAGAGCGTCTGGCGTTTGGTCGGCAGTAGTTTGATAATCCGGCGAATATCGGGCAGGAAGCCCATATCACACAGGCGGTCGGCTTCGTCCAGCACGAGAATTTCTACATTTCTCAGATTGATATTGCCTTCATTGGAAATATCGAGCAAACGACCCGGCGTTGCAACAACAATCTCAACGCCGCGGCGCAGGGCTTCCACCTGGCGGACTTTACTCACGCCACCGTAAATCGTCATACTGCGGACGTTGGTCTGTTTACCAAAATCGGAAGTTACCTGATGGATCTGCTCTGCCAGCTCGCGGGTAGGAGCCACAATCAGGACGCGAATTTGCCCCCGAGGGCCGCGCGTCAGATGCTGCAAAATCGGCAGCACAAACGCGGCTGTCTTGCCGGTGCCGGTTTGGGCAATCCCGATCAGGTCACGCCCATTTAACACCAGCGGAATAGCCTGCTGCTGGATCGGCGTGGGGGTATCATAACCCGCTTTTTTTATCCCGCTTTGGATGCGGGTATCAAGAGAAAACTGTTCAAAATTCATAAAAAGTACGTCCAATACAAGTAGTGAATACAAGATTTCATCGATCTTCTCGTTGCATCATCGATTGAAATCATATATCCATCATTTTTCTAAAAAAGGCACACTAGGATTATGCGGAGTGGGGGCTTACAGATTTTACACATACCTAGAACAAACGCGAGAGTTGAATCCCGCCGAAAACAGCCAGCAGCCCCAAGAAAATCTGCAAACCGAGATTCGTCAGCGCCGATGTTGTCTGCCCGGTCTGGAACAAACCCATCGTTTCGTAACTGAAGGTCGAAAACGTAGTAAACGCGCCCAGAATGCCAGTAAATACAAAAGCACGCGCGGTTGCCGAGAATACATCCCGCGCATCGGCAAAACCTGCCAAAAAACCGATCAATAAACAGCCCAAAATATTAACAACAAAAGTACCGTAGTATGTTTGTGTCGTAATTCGTCCAACCGCGCCGCTGGTGGCAAAACGCAATGTAGCGCCAATAAAACCACCTAAACCGACAAACAATAGTTTCGTGAGCAATGTCATTTCTCCATGCAGGCCTGCAGCCATGAAATTCAAGGCGCAATTGTACCACGCACAGCGATAAACAAGTTTTTACATTCTTTGGGGTCTCTGGGAATCCCCGTGGTAGGTCGTCAACCTTTATGGGTATTGGGCGTAGAGTGCACTTGATGGATGGGCTTTTGATTCTCAAGTCGCGCTCAAATGCACCCCACTTTATGAGAAGATTCCTTGACCCACCCAAAACCCTGGGATACACTGTCCCAAATGCTTTTGACACGGAGGGCATCCTAAGCGATCAACAATGGACCAAATCAACAAAAATAATCGTGAACGCTGGAACGCCCTTGCGCGCGCCAATGTGGAGTACACCCGTCCGTTTCTCGATTTCACCATCGAGGATGCGCTGCGCTACGTCTACCGCCATAACATGCTCAAAGCTGTGGACGGCAAACGCGTCCTGTGCCTGGCCTCCGGCGGCGGGCAAGATTCGGTCGCTTTTGGCCTGCTAGGTGCCGATGTGACCGTTTATGATCTTTCAGATGTGCAGTTGGAACGTGATCGTCAGGGCGCGGCGCACCACAACCTGAAGGTGGCCACCATCCACGGGGATATGCGTGATCTTTCAGGGTTGCCTGCCGATGACTTCGATATTGTCTGGCAGCCTTACTCGATCAACTTCGTCCCCGAGGTGAATTCAGTCATCCGTGGCGTGGCGCGCATCCTCCGGCCCGGCGGTATCTACTATTTGCAGTTTGCCAATCCCTTTGTGCAAAATGTCGATGATGAGGCCTGGAACGGCAGCGCCTACCCGCTGAATGGTACGTATCGTGATGGCGAAGATCTGAGCGTTTACTTCCCCCATTGGGACGTCGATCAACCCGATGGCACACGCATCCAGTTAGAAAGCCCACACGAATTCCGTCACACGCTGGGCACGATGATGAACACCCTTGTCCGCTATGAATTTAGTTTTCTGGGTTTGTGGGAATGGATGAAACGCGACGATACACCAGTGCCGGGTTCCTGGGCACATTTCACTCAGATCGCCCCACCGTGGTTTGACTCTTTTTGGCAACGGAAAGAAATTTAAGCCCATCCCCCACAACCAGGAACGAACGATTACCCCGCAGGTGACTTTCGTAATTGAGGTTTTATTTTGCCATTCTGGTAGGCCGCGATCAGCGCTTCGACAAAACGCTCATCCAAATGATGCCCGGCCTCGCGCCGTAGAATCGCCAACGCGGTTGCTATATCCATCCCGGGGCGGTAGGGACGATCCGACGTGATAGCGTCGAAAACATCGGCCACAGCCACAATCCGAGCAATCAATGAAATCTGATCAGCACCTAAGCCGTGTGGATAACCGGTGCCATCCAGCCGCTCGTGGTGCTGCGCCAGTGCTGGAAGTTCATCCTGAAGCAAACGTACCCCTTGGATAATATTAGCGCCAATCGCAGGATGTTTCTTGATCTCCGCATATTCCCCGGCTGTAAGGCGGCCTGGTTTGGACAGAATAGTATCAGGAACGCCGATTTTGCCAATATCATGCAACAATGCCCCGACGCGAATGCTATGGCGAAGCTCAGGGGATAAATTCAACTGCTCGGCGATTGCCACACTGAAATCGCTCACGCGTTGAGAGTGTCCTTCCGTATAGGGGTCTTTGGCATCAATCGAGGCGACCAATACCGTCACGGTATTCAAAAAAAGTTCGTCCGCATTGCTGTACAGATCGGCAATATGCAAAACGCTGGCAGCTTGTTCGGCCAACGTACTGAGCAATTGCACATCAGTTTTGTCGAAATGGCCCTCGCGTTTATTAATCGCTTCAACCCCGCCAATAATACAGGATTGCGAAATACCGCGCTCGCGCCCCAGCACTACAGTAGGTACTCGTAGGGGAACCGCCAGTAACGATTTTGTCGTCATCCCGCTAATCTCATCGATGCCGGCATAATGGCGCGGATCCAACTTTACATCATCCACGCAAGCCGTTTGGCCTGTGCGCACGACATCGCCAATAATCCCTAATTCGGCGGGCATCCGCAGCGGGGGAAGATTGGTCTGATACATATCGCGTGACAGATAGAGAATAAGCTCATGCTGTTTTTCATCGAGCAAGAATAAGGAACTGGCTTCAGCATTGAGCAAATCGCGCGCCTGATCAATAATTAGATTTAGAATCTGGTCGCGATCCAGTGTGGAGCTGATTTTGGCAATTAGTTCAATCAAGGCTTGTAACCGCTGGCTATGTTGGTGACTTTTGCGCAAAAGCATCGTTTTTTCATACTCCGAAGCCATACGGTTGCCCAATAATTGCATGAGTTGAATCGGTTTCTGCGAAAAATTAAAAACCTGCACAGCCCCCACCGGCTCACCGCGCAACATCAACGGAAATGCAATCGTATTCTCAAGTATGACTTTCCCTTCATCGACCGGGCCATACCAACGCACGTCGGTAGCCAGATCATCAACGATAATCGCCTGCTTTTCCTGAACGGCGGCGCCTATGATGCCATCCGTAGCACAGATACGCTGACCCACCAGTTTAGTATTATCGCCAGCGCCGCGCACGACCTGAAAGACCAGTTCATTGGTATGCGTATCGAGCAGATACATCGTGCCCGTATTTCCCCCGCTCACCATCAAAATTAAATCCAGCATTTCGCACAACAAATCATCCAACTCGGTCGTACTGGCAATCTGATTGGCGCGTGCCAAAATGCGATAGAGTCTTGAAGTCTCATCAGCAGCTTGCAGTGGTCCGGTTAATCGGGAACTATTTAACATCGTTTAGGACGGTAGATCAAATGATGGACTAAGCATATGCCATTCGCTCACTGAC
>CALCSH010000491.1 GCA_937893815.1 uncultured Anaerolineae bacterium
CCCCCACACACCCCTATTTTCGGGATATTTTTTATCGAGTTGCGTAAGTCCTACCGTTATAACGAAAGTTCGTACTCAAGTATGCAAAAAAGGGAAGTCAAAAGGCTTCCCTTTTTCGTTTGCGGTATGCCACTGGGAAAAATAACCGGTGGCGGTTTGGGTTGGATGCGAAAGCGCGATGTGTGAATTCTTTAAAGATCGAAATCCTCTCCAACCACAACCTGATTCCTGCCGTCATTCTTGGCTTTCAGAAGCACCTCATCGGCTTGGTTTACCAGCACATCCAGATTCAATGTGCGTTTGGAACGCTCGGCTATGCCAACACTGATCGTCGCCTTTAGGGAAATTTTATTCGTACGGATGGGTTCATTGGCAATGCTGGAGCGTAAACGTTCTGCCACCTGCAGTGCGGCAGCCAAGCCAGTCTCCGGTAGCAGGATGACGAATTCCTCGCCGCCATAACGGCCAATGATGTCAATACTGCGCAAATTCGCTAGCAGGCGCTGGGCTATGGCGCGTAATACCTCATCGCCAACAGCATGCCCATAGGTGTCGTTAACGTGTTTAAAGTGATCGGCATCCAGCATGATGGCCGTTAGCGAATGATCAAAGCGCACACTACGCGCAAACTCCGCCTCCGCCAAATTAAAGAAATAGCGGCGGGTATTCAGGCCTGTAAGATCGTCGGTAATTGCCAGGCGCTGGGCTTCCTCAAATAGACGTGCATTTTCCAATGCCAAGGCAGCTTGATCTGCCAGAAGGTGCAGTGTACGCAACTCATCTTCGATGAATTGATGGGGGTGATCAAGTGCAAGGTTCATTACGCCACGCGCCTGTTTACCGATGAGTAACGGTTGACTCACCATTGAGCCTCCCCACTGCCAATGTTGGTAAAAGGGATCATTATTTATATCAGGAATAATGATAGGGTTTCCGCTATGGGCAACCTGATAGGTCACACCATTTTCGCGTGGGTTTGGCATTTCCCTCACCAATCCATCCGCCCAACGCGCAGCACCGAAGGATAATTGTTTGCCATCATACAGGAATATCGATGCATTATCGGCTTTGAGTAACTGGATGGCATGGGCCAGAATGGTGTCCAGCACTACTGGCAGTTCAAGACTGGAGGTTAGGCTGAGACTGGCCTGGCGGATGGCTTCCAGTTCCTGGCTGCGTTTACGTTCGGCTGCATACAGGCGGGCGTTTTCGAGCGCGATGGCTGTCTGCCGTGCAAAAACGGACAGGGCGGGCAGATCAGCATCTTGCAGGTCAGTCCCGATCAGCCAGAAAATGCCTAAGATGCCGCTCTCAGCTCTGAGCGGCAGGTGGACGATCAGCGCCCGTTCTGCCTCCGGGATTCGATTCACAATCCGCGTGACGATCCCTTCCGCAAAGCCTGGTAAGAGATGCGTTAGAATTCGAATCCCATCCTGCAGGCTCATTAATTGTCTTTCTTCAATGGATGTATTCAACTGAGCCATCTGTTCTGGCGAGAAGTGAAAAGCAGACATGCTTTGACCCCCCACTCGTTCAAAATATCTGACTATCGCCGCGGGCAACGAGGTATGGCGAAACACCATTTGCTTATTATTGGGTTCGAAAAGAGCTACCACACAACTAAAACCCAGTGTGAGAAGTTCAGATCCCAGAACTTCCAGCACCTGATCTGGATTATGGGAGGATTCGATCCGAGTGGCAACTCTGGTGAGCGCTTCGATTAACGCATTCGAACGCTCCAATCGACTGGCTTGTTGCCGCTCAATTGTTTGCGAGCGTAATTTTTCGATGGCGGTCGCCAACTGATTGGCAAATGTGACCAGCAGTCGTTCATCTTCAGGTTGAAATGCCCCTACCTTAGAACTTTCAGCGTTGATTACACCAACTACTTCGCCAAAAACTTTCAGCGGTACGCATACTTCGGCGTGTATCCCCGGGTTGAAAACGATATATTCAGGTACTGTTGTGGCAACATCGCTGGCGCAAAACGGCTGGCCAGTGGTAGCGACTTTCCCAGTTACCCCTTCACCCAGAGGAATGCACTTTGTTTTCAGTTCAACAATCGGTCCCCGGTAAGAGGAATGAAAACACAAAACCCCTCTATTGCGATCGACGAGCATAAAGCCAAAATTATCTGGGAAGAGTGATTCGCCGATGATGCGGGTGGCAGCTTCAATCAAGGCATCTTCGTCGATGGCTTCAACCCCGGCTTGTGTGATGGCATGGATAGTGGAAAGTTCTTCCAGGCGTTTCTGAAGGCTTTCCTTGGCCTGATATTCTTCGCTGATATCCAGTAAGGTGATCAATTGCCCGATGGGTTGGTTTGTATAATCCCGTAGCCTTGAATAGTGCAATTTAAACCAGGACTGCTCACTGTTGCCACCCCATTGGATTACTTTTCGCATTTCATCCGCAGAGTTGTTGGCCAGGGCGGTTCCCAATTCGGGCCAGACGGTGGTAATGCGGGAAAATGGCTGGCCGATAAATTCTTGGGCCTTGGCAGAAAATATTTTACAGGCAGGTGGATTGATGTCAACAATGCGCTCGAGTTGATCCAATACAATCACCGACGATTGCAGATTCTCTACAATCGTCGTGCGGGCAATCGGTAGCAGATCCATCAAATTCTGTTTGAGAATCGCCCAGGTCAAAGCCAGGCCGCTGACGGCGAATCCATAGGGGCTTAAATCCAGCCCCGGAAGGGGGTTAAGGTCAAAGAGATAAAGAATATTCCCCACGATAGGGGCTAAAACAGCTATCAGCACAGCAAAGATCTGGTTGCGATATCGGCGGTTGATACGGGTTACTGAGCGGAGCAGTATGATGCTACCTATCAGAAACAGCGTATAGGTATATACGACGAAGCTCCAAAACCCATAGCCGTATTGAGATATCATCACCAGGAAAAGACCGCTATTATCGAGGGTAGAAGATTGCCAGATCAGGGATTGTAAAGCGGGAGTCCAGGCCATCACCAGGGTTAGAACGGGAAGAATGAACAGAGCAAATCGCCAGCGATGCTGCTGAATCTTCCGCTCTTGCCCAGTGAAATTCAGCGCGAAATACAGCCAGGCTACCGGAAGCGAGACAATGCCAAAGTACTCGACCTGCGCCCAAAAATGTTTAGTGGACAGATCGGCACCCAGGAGTTCCAGGCTATAGGTGAGCATCCACTGGCTGATCGCCAGCAGGAGGATCAACAGTTGCTTCGCTCCCGGGGCTGATCGCTTGCGCCACACCAAGGTACTCAACCAGGTTATCAACAGGGCAGCCAGAGCGAGCGGGTAGATGTAGGGAGTAATTTGATAAACCATCAATATTAGTTTGTCGACCTGTGTATCTTCACTTTGCTGGTTCTCCCGTTTGTAGTGGGAAAGGAGCTGGAAAATAGGGGTGGGGTCGAGCTTCTTGAAGGGTTTGTACTGATGCTGCCTGGCTACCGCTTTGGCGGATCGAACTTAAGCCGGAGCAGTCAGGTTGTTATTATATATCAGACTCTACTGCAAAAACCCTTCACCGCCGAGAACGCGGAGAGCGCAGAGTTTTAAAAGTGCGAAATCGTCAAAAAATCTCGGCGTTCTCGGCGCACTCTGCGGTGAAAATGTCTTTTTGCAGTGGAGTCATATCATATAAATTTAAAAAGGCTGCAACAACTTGGGGGTCAAAATGGGATCCCGATTGTTCTTTCAGATAGTTGATTATTCTTTCTTTCGGCCAGGCTTTCCGATAGGGGCGGTCAGAACTCAGCGCGTCCCACACGTCCACGATGGCAAAGATACGCGCGGCTAATGGAATTTGCTCGCCCTTCAAGCCGCGCGGATACCCTGTGCCATCCCACTTTTCATGATGGCAGTAGGGGATGTCTAGCGCCGGATGCAGGTGGCTGATTGATTTGAGCATATCGTAAGCGAAAACCGGATGCTGGTGCATTAACGCCCATTCATCCTCCGTGAGAGTACCGGGTTTGTGCAGAATGCTGTCGGGGATCCCCATTTTGCCAATATCGTGCAGCAGAGCGCCGCGGCGCAGGTGAACCAGTTGTGTGCCTGTTATTCCCATTGGTTGAGCAAGACGTAGCGCCATCTCCGTGACGCGTCGGGAGTGGCCTTCGGTTTCGTTGTCGCGTAGTTCCAGGGCGCGCGCCCACCCTTCCAGGGTGTGATCGTAGGCCAGTGCCAATTCCTGGTTTGAGCGTTGCAGATCCTCGAAGAAGGTGGCATTATCAATGGCTATCGCCGCTTGCCCGGCCAGTGTCATGAAAAAATCCAGCCATTCCTGATCGGGATCAAAGGGTTGGCGCTGGAAAACCTCCAGTACACCTTTCACCTTGCCCTTTGAAATTAGAGGGGCAGCAAAATAGGCTTGAATCTCCTCCCCGGCCAACAAATCTGATTTCGCAAAAACGTCGCTTTCCCCGGTCAAATTGGGCAAAGCAATGATGGTACGCTGGAGGGCCGCTTTCCCAGCCTGACTCTCCCCCAGGCGTAATCGTAAATGTTTTTGTTCATCGGCATAGAAACCTTTTCCGGCGGCGTATTCCAAAACGAGTTCATGGGGATTCAATAACAAAATTGTCACAGCATCTACGCCCAATTGGCTTAGGGTCTGATCCAGAATGATATTCAGACTTAGCTTCATATCCAGGCTGGCGTTGATTGCATTGTCGATGACTCGCAAGGCCTCCAGGCGTAGAAGTTGTTGTTGGGTTTGTTGGTGTAGGCGTGTACGGTGGATGGCGTTACCGATCATCTCTGTTAAAGTCGTCAGCAACCCGATATCGGATGAGTTGAGCTGGCGGGGTAATTCTACAGAGACATATAGCAAACCAATGATCTCTTGCCCGGCGAAGACCGGCAAACAGGCACCTCCCCATCCTGGTGGAACTAGCGGTTGAGACTGCGCATAGGCGTGAATATCCGTCGAAAAATCCGCTGCCAAGTAGGGTACGCCGGTTTGCATGACCTGCCCGGCAATCCCCTGATGGGGGGAAGGCATTTTCTCTGCCAGGTTTTCAAACCAACCCCTGGCAATACGCTGTTGAAATCTATCTTGCCGGCGATCATAGAGCAGCAGGCTTCCCGCGGGGGCATTGATAACATCCAGAGCTTCGTCGAGAAAAATGGGCAGCATTTCATCCAGCGTTTCACCGGCTCGCAGTGCTGTCGAAACCCGGTTGACCACTTCCAATTCGTCCAGGCGGTGGTGGGCTTCGGATAGCAACTGGGCGTTTTCGATCGCTGCTGCCGCGTGAGCTGCCAGCATTTCCAGTAAGGTTTGATCTTCATCTGTATAATCGCTGAGTTGGTCGCTCTGGGCGGATAACATGCCGAAGACTTTGGCACCCAGGCGGATCGGCACAGCCAAAAGTGAGCGCACATGGGTTTTTTCGGCAAAATGTACCAAATCTAAATCTGGTGGCATAGTTAAATCGTCAATTCGAATTGACTGGCCTGTTGCCATCACATGCCCACTTAGCCCGCCCTTTATCGGAATGCGCACCTTTGGTGCTCGTTTGGCATAATTATAGCCACACACCAGCTCGGTTTCTAAATCCGACTCAATCAACAGGGAAAGCGCAAAGGCGTCGACAGTCATCAGGCGGGCAACAGCCTGATAGATGGCATCATAAACTCCTTCCAGATCGTTACTGGCCACAACCGCCTGACTGACCTGATGGAGGATGGCACGGCGCTTGGCGGCTTGCACGGCCTCCTGGTATAGGTGCGCATTTTTTAGCGCCGCAGACACATGTTCGGAAAAAGCCTGCATAGCTTGAACATGAGCTGGGGTGAAGAAGCCTGTCTGACGGTGATCGAGATTCAGAAACCCGATTACGGTGCCATTATCGAGAATTGGCACTCCCAGGTAGGAACGGATCCAATCCCCACTGGGTAGATTCTTCCATTGATTGGAGGAATGCGTATCCTCGATCATCAGTGGGGCATGCGACTCAAGAATCGCTTGGAAGTTTGGCATTTCAGAGAGCTGTAGCTCCAAACCTTCAATCAGAGCGATATAACCCAACTCCATATACCCTCGATGGTGGGTGAGAATGACTTCATTTTCTTTCACTAACATGACATTGACAGCATCACACGGGACCACCTGGCGGACATTGTCGAGCAATTGATTGAGCACAGTATCGAAATCCAGCGAACTGTTGAGCGAAGCGACCGTGTTGCTCAGCGCTTGTGCCAAAACGCGTTGATCATGCTCCGCAGTCTCTGAACGTAAACGCTCAATCGTGGTTGCCAGTTGGGCTGCCAACGTGCTCAGCAAGCGTTCGTCATCTGCGCTGAAGGCGTTGACCTGGCTACTCTCTGCATTGATAACCCCGATGACGCGCTGGTGGATTATCATCGGGACGCATAGCTCTGAGCGGATGTTTGGGGATGTGGATCGATAAGCCGCTTCTTGGGTGACATCTGCAACTCTGTAGGGGTGCCCCATTTTCCAGGTGAGGCCAACGATCCCCTCGCCAAGGGGGACCATTTCCGAATATTTTTCGTCCGGTATCCCCCGGTAGGTTGGATGCACACGCAATAAATTGGCGGTTTCATCGACCAGCAGCACGCCAAAGTGATCGCTGTAGATGGTTTCCGCAACAATACGGGTAAATTCTTCGATTAACAGATCCTCATCCGTGACACGAATCGCGGTATCCGATACCTCCTGAAGCATTACCAGTTCTCGAAGACGACTTTGGACATTATCAAACAGAGCGGCTTTTTCGACGAGTACTCCAGCCTGGTTTGCTAAAGTGCGCATGAGATGGCTGTCTTCCTCGTTGAAGCCTTGGGGCTTATTGGCAGCAAAAATGACTCCGCCAAAACGCCCGCCGATCTGAAGGGGCACGACCAATACCGATTGAATCCCCAA
>CALCSH010000492.1 GCA_937893815.1 uncultured Anaerolineae bacterium
CGAAATTGATTCTATCGCCGCAAGCAGCGGGGTATTCAACCCCCTACGGAATAAATGGGGGATACTCTAGAAGCATAACTTGGCCGCAAGTAGATTCTGGAAGCATAATGTGGCCAGAAGTATCAATCCCATGCCTAACAAAAGATGCTATTGAGATATAGTTTGTTTGCACAATTGCCAATCAAATATAGCATACTTTTGGAGGCAGAATCATGTTGAATGAAGATGATTTGTACCAGCTCTGTCAAAAGCTCAATTTATCGCAACCTGCGCAACAGGTCATTGGTGAGATTCGCTCATCACCTCCCGTGCGACGTGTACGCAGCGCTGCTGGGAATGTTAGTGTCCGCTATCCAAGCCGAAAGATGGGGGTCGTCATTCAGGCCGAAAGCCATCGAAACGAGTTGGCTGGTGTCTATGAAAAGGAATACGATCCCGAAGTATTGGAATACTATGATCAACCACCACGAATCAAACTGAACTATGTAGTGAAGAGCGGGCGGAGAGTGGGAGTTTGGCACACTCCGGATTACTTCGTGATTCGAAATGACAGCATTGGATGGGAGGAATGGAAAACGGAAACAGAGTTACTGCGTCTGTCAGAACAAATGCCCCATCGATATATCCAGCAAGAAAATACCTGGCGCTGCCCACCAGGCGAAAAACACGCGGCACAATTTGGATTCTTTTATCATGTACGGTCATCTGCCGAGATTGACTGGGTTTTGCAGCGCAATCTGCTATTTCTTGAAGACTACCTTAGAGCAGAGAAGGAAGAACTGGATGAAAAAGATGTTTATTCAACGATGTCATTGGTCGCCGAGCACCCTGGAATAACACTTCAGGAATTACTTGGGGGGAACAACATTCCAAGCGATGTTGTCTTCACGATGATTGCCCGAAAACAACTTTTTGCTGATCTACAAGCTGCGCCCTTGGCTGAACCGCAACGAGTGCGAGTTTTCCAAGATCAGGAAACCGCACAAGGTTATGCGGTGATAACAGCATCTCCTAACAAAAACGATCCCTTCGTAACCATAGCTCTTGGTACTTCTGTCATTTGGGACGAGCGATTTTGGAATATTGTTAACCTTGGTGCTACGCAAGTTTCTCTGTTAGCTGAAGATGGCACTTTGATTGCTCTTCCCCAAACGACCTTTGAAGACTTGATAAAAGCAGGACGGTTGACCAATCCCGCAGAAGCAAAAACTTTCGAGACATCATCTGCGGTTCACGAACTGCTTACCAGTGCGAGCCCAGCTGATTTTGAAGAAGCTAATCGGCGCTATGAAACCATTGCTCCCCGGTTGGCTGGACACCGGCTAGACAACGAAAGCACTCCCGCTCGTACAATCCGAAGATGGGTGAGTAGGTGGAAAAATGCAGAGGCCCAATATGGTTGTGGTTATGTGGGACTTTTGCCAAAGTATCAGGATCGCGGTAATCGCCAACAGAAATTGCCAAATGACTCCCTGAATATGATGGAAACCTTCATCGCTAATGACTACGAATCGCTAAAACAAAAGACGAAAGCCGCCGTGTACGGCGCTCTGGTACGAAAATGTGAAGAACAAGGAATCGTGGCTCCCAGCTACAAAACATTCGCCAAGGCAGTTCAAGAACGACCTCGCATGAAACAAGTTGAAAAACGACAGGGGAAACGGGCGGCATATCAACATGAGACCTTTTACCATGAGCTGACCTTGACGACTCCTCGGCATGGAGACCGTCCGTTTGAAATTGGGCATATAGACCATACTCTGTTGGACATCGAACTGGTATGTTCTCATACGGGACGCAACCTGGGCAGGCCTTGGGGTACATTCTTGAGCGATGCTTTTTCCAGGCGCTTGCTGGCCGTGATTGTGGCATTCGATCCCCCCAGTTACCGCGCCTGTATGATGGTCTTGAGAGAATGTGTGCACCGTCATGGTCGTTTACCTCAAATTATTGTGGTAGATGGAGGACGCGAATTCGAAAGCGTCTATTTCGAAACCCTTCTGGCACGATACGAATGCAGCAAGAAAACTAGACCTGGAGCTAAGCCTCGTTTTGGTTCAGTTTCCGAACGCTTATTTGGAACCACCAATACGCGTTTTATATACAATTTGTTAGGAAATACCCAAATCACCCGCAATGTTCGCCAGGTTACTAAATCTGTATCGCCTCAAGAACAAGCCTGCTGGACACTCGGTCAGTTCTATGCGCGGTTGTGTGAGTGGGCATACGACATCTATGACACGCTCGATCATCCAGCCTTATGCCAGTCGCCACAGGATGCTTTTGCAATGGGAATAGCACGGGGAGGGCAGCGGCCGCATCGGTTTATCCCATACGATGAAACCTTCCGCATATTGACTTTGCCGACAACTCGCAAAGGAACAGCAAAAGTAATGCCGCGTTTGGGAGTCAAAATTAATTATCTGTACTATTGGTCAGATGCTTTTCTCAACCCGGAGATTGAAAAGACCCAAGTACCCGTGCGTTTCGACCCTTTCGATGCCGGGGTAGCCTATGCTTTTGTCAAAGGGCATTGGGCGCATTGTATTTCTGAACACTACGCCACCTTTTCGGGATGCACTGAACGGGAGATCCGTTTGGCCACAACTGAACTACGAAAGCAAAATCAGCGTCATGGGCAACAATTTACGATCACGGCCCGCAAACTGGCCGATTTTCTGAATTCTCTGGAAGCAGAAGAACTTTTGCTGGAACAACGTTTGCGGGATACCGAGGCCAGAGAGATCATCTCACCAAAAGAAAAACAAACGACTGCAGATGTGCTTTGTTTTATCCAGGAAGAAAGCCACCCGGATAGGGAAATCAACATACTCAGTGGCCACGCATCGCAAGCAGAGCAAGAAGTCTTGCACACATACGAGGATTTCTAGACATGATGCATCAGACTGAATTTCCTCCTGATTTGCTCACACAGCCCTCGGCTGTACGCCTGAAATACTTTGAGGGAAAAGTGATCACCCACCCACATCTCAAAGAAACCTACCAACAACTCTGGCAAGCAATCCAGCGGCCCACAGGAGCATCCTTGATCTTCGTCTATGGCCCTACTGGGGTGGGAAAAACTACGCTCCGGTACCGGTTGGAACAACGGCTTTGGGAAGCAGGTCAATCGGTCGCTGAACAAAATCCTGGTCACATCCCAGTTGCTGGAGTGGAAGTCGCTGTGGCAGATGCTGACAGTTTTCGCTGGCGAGACTACTACAAACGTGCATTGACCGCTTTGGATGAACCTATGATCGACCACAAAACCATGCCAAAGCATATTCGACAAAAAGAAATCGCGCCCAAATGGGAGAAAGGCTACAAAGTTACCTCGGACCTACGATGGGCGCTGGAACAGACTCTAATCCATCGGCAACCCGCTGCTTTCATTGTCGACGAAGCCCAGCACTTCAAACGCATTACCAGCGGACGACGATTGTTAGACCAGATGGATACTATCAAATCGCTGGCAAATTTGTCGGGCATTACACATGTGCTGATCGGCACTTATGAACTGCTCAGTTTTGCTCATTTAAGCGCACAACTAGATCGACGTAGTTGTGAAATTCATTTTCCTCGCTACCACGTTGACACCACAGAAGAAATGCTGGCTTTCAAGCGCATCTTACTGACCTTCCAGAGTCACTTGCCGCTAAAAGATGAACCAGATTTGGTTACTCAGGCCGAGTATTTTTATGAACGTTCGGTGGGTTGCGTGGGGGTTCTAAAGGATTGGCTTACCCGTTCTCTAGCTGAAACCTTGGAAGATGGGCAAGAAACGCTTACAAAGGCAACCTTAGAACGGCAAGCGTTGCCCACTCGCAAACTCTTACGGATGGCGCGCGAAATCCGAGAAGGTGAAGAAACGTTGATTGCTGATAGCCGTGCACAATCAGAATTGCGTTCCCTGCTAGGAATACCCGTGGAATCTACACAAAATCACAGTTCCAATTCTTCCCGAAAAGTTGGAAAACGAAACCCGGTACGCGATCTGGTAGGGAATCATGAACAAGTCACCTGAGCACCTTGCTCCCTATGAAACCTGGAACCTGACGCTCATTACACAACCATCGCGTAGCAGACTTTGTGCTCTTGAACCACTTGGATTGGGCACCCCCTATGTGGAGAGCCTAACAAGTTATTTGACCCGTTTGGCAAAAGCCCACAGTGTCTCTCTCCGCACTTTGGCGATTCAAGAGTTATTACCTCTGTTGAATCGCAAGTATTTGTCCAATCCACTGGGCAATAGCCTAGGCTCTTTTTGGAAAGACGCAGCGCGCGCCCTCAACGGAACCGGTACCCTGGCCTGTGATTGGGCACATGTTCTGGAATCTTTGACCCTTCGTTCAGATCTTCGGTTTCTAACTTTGCTGCCTTGGGCTGCTGTACTAACCTCACAAAGACTACTGAAATCCACCCGGGCCTGGTGTCCCGAGTGTTTCATGGAGTGGCGAGAGGCTGGTCACCCCATTTACGAGCCTTTACTCTGGAGTATGCGCGTTGTTTCCATGTGTCTTCGTCATCAACGGCCTTTGCTCGATCAGTGCCCCCATCCCGATTGTCATGCAAAACTACCCGTGTTAGCTCCTCATATCCAGCCCGGATATTGTTCCATATGTTCGAAATGGCTTGGTGTCACATCGGACCATCCCAACGTCCTGCAAGCTACGGAACAATGGCTTTGGCAGATTTGGGTGACGGAAATGGTTGGGGAATTGGTTATGCAAAATATGGAACCTACGATTGTGCCTCATCTAGGAAATATCCCAGGGTTGGTCAGCGCACTTCGATGGCAAACAGCTAATGGCAGTTTGCATAGATTGGCCCAGAAACTCCAACTTTCGCGCCGCACTTTGAGGGCCTGGATTCTGGGAGAGCAAGTGCCACAAACAGAAACTCTTTTGCGCTTGTGCTATTGTTGTGGTGTTTCTCTTTTTGACTTGCTCACTTTGCAATCCGGAAAACTTGATTTGGGCAAGCTAACATTCCACACTCTGCCAAACATCCCCAACCCAAACCGAAACCGAAGAAACCCTATTCCCTTGGATTTGGTTCGGATTCGGAAAAGCTTAGAGGCTGTGTTGACCTGCGAAGAATTACCACCCCCGTCCATGCGTACTGTTTCAAAGCGCCTGAATTATTCCCCCAGAAAATTGCGCGAACACTTCCCTGAATTATGCCGTGCGATTTCCAACCGCCGCAAAGATTATCTCCATTCTCGACGCATACAGAGAATTGAGCAGCAGAAAACACAAGTTCGCCAGGCAACCATTGAAATTCACTCTCAAGGCTTATACCCAAGCTCACATAGAGTTGGTTTACTCTTGAGTGAACCAGCCATTATGCGCAGTCCGGTTATGTTGAAATTTTGGCGTGAAATCCTCGAAGAATTGGAACTGGTGGATTAGCCTACATCTTGCCATCTTCACCCTTTGGAAGCATAAAGTGGCCAAAACGGCCACTTTATGGGTTAAGTTACATTTATGAACATAGGAGTTTAAAAAACTCTTCCCAGAGTGAGGGGGGCACCCTGAGAAGAGCAGATGTATTATTGCATCTTTATTGAAAAAAATCAAGGGGTATTTGAAAATTGCTGATGTTCTCCAGATTGTCTATATATTCATTTGGCACGCTTCTTGCAACTGTGAACAATTATCGTTATACTATCCATCACAGGGAGTTGCCGTATGTATCCAATTCATTTGCAGCAGATTCGCCCCCAAACAACCGCCCACCTCGCACAAACGATGACCTTGTTGAGCATGACATCAAACGAGTTGCGCCAGAGCATCGAAGCGGAACTGGCGAACAACCCGGCACTCGAACTCTTAGAGGTGAAGCGTTGTCGCACTTGTGGGCGCAGTCTCATGGAAAATGGGCCGTGCCCTGTCTGTAGTCGACCCCATGACCCCAATCAGGCAGAGCCTATCGTATTCACTTCCACCCAGCAAGATTATTTCTCCAGTGTGAGCAACGGTTCACAGCACATCATTCCGGTGGATGAATTACCAGAGGATAATGTTGCTCCGAGCATTGACCTGCCAGGTTTTGTTTTGCAGCAAATTGCCCCAGAACTCGAACTGGAAGATCGCCCCATCGCGGCACATATTCTCACCAGCCTCGATGATGACGGCTTGCTGCAAATTCAGCTTTTCGAGATCAGCCGTTATCTTCACGTTTCTATGGAACGCGTCAACCACGTGCTGGACTTAATTCGCCGTTCGGAACCGATTGGCGTTGGTTCGTCATCGCCACAAGAAGCGCTGATGATTCAACTGGATATACTGGCCAAGACGCAATATGTGCCCCCCCTGGCAGAACGCGCCATCCGAGAAGGGATGAACTTACTCAGTCGTCATCACTATAGCAAACTTGGTGAATTATTGGGCATCACACCCCAGGAGGCAGAAATCATTGCCCAATTTATCAGCAGCAACTTGAACCCATATCCAGGGCGCGCCCATTGGGGCAGCGTTCGCCAGGGGAGTGAGTCGAATCCCCATACCTATCACCATCCTGATATTCTCATCAGCACACTCCATCAACAGGCTAATAGCCCATTAGTGGTTGAAATTCTCTCCCCCATACGCGGGTCGTTACAAATAAATGCGCTCTTCCGCAAAGCGCTGAAAAATGCTCCCGAAGAAAAAACCGAAAAATGGCAGCAAGATTTAGAAAAAGCGAATTTGTTAATCAAATGCCTGCGGCAACGAGGCAATACGATGCGCCAATTAATGACGATTTTAACGCAAGAACAACGCAATTTTATTTTGCAAGGCGATAAGTTTATGCGGCCCTTGACGCGGGCGAGTTTGGCGATTCAGCTCGATGTACATGAATCGACAATTTCCCGCGCGGTATCGGGAAAGACCGCTCGTCTCCCCAACGGGCGTATGATCCCTTTGAGTAAGTTTTTTGACCGCAGTTTATCCGTTCGCACGTTGATTCGAGAAATTGTCAAACACGAAGTCTCACCGCTGACTGACTCACAAATTACGCGCATGCTTCATAAAGAGGGGCACCAAGTGGCGCGGCGGACAGTGGCAAAATATCGCTCCATGGAGGGGATACTCCCTGCTCAAACCCGCCATAAACTCCCCAGCCCATAATATGACCAAGTTATTTTCTCGCGCCCGCTTCATCACTCAGCCGCTGATCAACGCGAATCATCTCGGCACCATGCTCAGCACGATCGAGCGTGCCGCGTTGCTTGTGGAAACCGAGGGCGGGAAAATTATCGCGGCCAATCGACAGGCGGCAGAACTAACCGCTTATACCCGCACAGAATTAGAGGCCATGCAACTTCTGCAGTTGATGAGCAGCGGAAAAGATCTCCTGGCTATTCGGAACCCCAGCGCGCAGGAAAACACGCAGCCACGTTTCACCCTGATGGCCCGGAATCAGAAAGAGATTTCGGTTACCGTTTCCAGCCAACCCTTGGGCGAAGGTGTAGCCTGGACGCTGATCACGATGCAGCGAACCACGATACGGGATAAGAAAAAAGCTGACGAACAATTCACCATACGATTGCTCAATCGGTATCTTCCGGAATTAGTGGCAGCCACCCAGGAAACCGACCCGACGACTGCATTGCAAAAGGTCTTGAAAGTGGGGCATCATCTGCTCAGCGATAGTTCCATTGCCCTGTATCTCGGACAGGGGAGCAAGCCCAGCATGGGCCTGATTTCGAGCATGGGGAATCATCCAGGATTCTTTCCGTCGGAAATCGGCTCGCCTGACATCCATCACCTGATTCAACCCGCACTGTGGCAAAAGGGCGAGCGCGGCATTATCACCATTTTGCATCAAAAAGCACGTCAGATCGGGTTGGAATATTTGGCATCCTCACCGATTTCCGCCGAAGAAGAACAACTTGCGTGGCTAGGTTTTATCGTCGCCGGTGGAGAAACCCCGCCTGCCGACCATATTATGCCAATATTGAACATCCTATCCTCGTTTGCGGGAAGCATCATTCACAACAATCTCCTCACCGCCAATTTGCGCAAATCGCTTTACGACGCTAATTTTCGGCTCAACACCTGGAAAAGTGTTAGTAATAATATTCGCGACGGCGTTATTTCTGTTTCGCCACAGTTGAGAATTACTTCGGCAAATTATGCCGCCGAAATAATTTTCGGCTACGCCGAGAAGGAAATTCTGAACGCGGCAATTGACAGCGTACTAATCGGGTCCGATCGGTTGATCCCAGCGCTGGAAAACGCCCTGCGGGGCACAGCTACCCCAAACTTGGGCAGCCCCACCCTCCACCGGCGAGATGGCGATTCCTTCACCGTAAATCTGGCTGTCACCCCTATTCACAACGAAAAAGCCATTATGGGAGCGCTCATCCTGGTGCGCGACCTCAGCGAGCACGAACAAATCCGAATTCGCTCGCAACAACTGGAACAGCGTGCATTACTCGGGGAAGTCACCGCGATTTTCGCCCACGAGGTGCGCAACCCAATCAACAATATCAGCATGGGCTTGCAGCTACTCGACCGAGAAACCAAAGAAGACGACCCCGTCAAAGAGCGCATTTTGCACATGCAGGAAGACTGCCAACGATTGACCACACTGATGGATTCAGTGCTAACATTCTCGCGTACCGGAAATTACACCTTCAATGCGCTGGATGTGAATGCACTTTTGGATCGGATACTCACGCGCTGGCGGCCGCGGCTGGCAAATGCCAATATTCAGTATACTATTCAGGCCCCAGTCACCCATGCTGACGTATTAGGCGACAAACGCAGCCTGGAACAGGTTTTCACCAATATTATTAGCAATGCTGTTCAGGCGATGAGCGAACAAGGCAGCGGTACGCTAAATATTAAAATATCAACAGACCACACTCCCAGCGGCAAAGAAATCGTTAGGATTGACTTTGCCGATAATGGCCCTGGTATTCCATTAGAACACCAGACAAAAATCTTTGATCCTTTTTACACCACAAATCCTAATGGAACTGGCCTGGGGCTTTCGATTTCAAAACAGATTATCACCGCGCACCGCGGCAATATCACCCTCACCTCCTTTCCGGGCGCGACGATATTCCACATTCAATTGCCAATTGCAACATCAGCGGAGACAGCAAACTCATGAGCGTAACCATTTTAGTCGTTGATGATGAAGAAAATGCCCGTAGCTATATTAGCGACTTCCTGACGAGTGAAGGTTATGAAGTGATCTGCGCCGCCAATCTAGAAGCCGCCCGCGCCCAAATCGCTCAGGACAATGCCGATATCATCTTGCTGGATGTGCAACTGCCCGATGGCTACGGCCCAGATCTATTAGAAGAAACCAGCAAAATGGAAGCACGTCCGCCGATTATTTTAATAACAGCGCATGGCGATATCGACATGGCAGTCGACGCAATGAAAAATGGGGCACATGATTTTTTGCAAAAGCCGATCCAATTCGAGCGATTGAAAACATCAATTCAGCGCGCCCAGGAAATTGTGGCGATGCGTCGGGAACTCAACCATTTACGCGACCAACAGCGCAGCGAACTAAATTTCATCGTCGGAAAAACACCGGTTATGCGCACATTGGTGCAGCACGCCCAGCGCGCCGCGCAGGCCTCGGTTCCAGTGCTGATTACTGGGGAAACTGGCACCGGGAAAGAAGTGCTCGCTCGTGCCATTCACCAGCTCAGCCCGCGCGCCAGTAAATCTTTTGTCGGCATTAATTGTGCCGCCATCCAGAACACGGTACTCGAATCGGAGTTGTTTGGCTACGAGGCGGGAGCTTTCACGGGTGCCCAAAAGCGCAAACACGGCCTGATGGAAGTCGCCGATGCCGGGATTCTCTTCCTGGATGAAATTTCATCAATGCCAGTGGATATGCAAGCCAAACTGTTACGCGCCATCGAAGAACAGGCATTCCACAGGGTGGGCGGCACCTCCCTCGTCAAAGTCGATGTGCATATTCTCGCTGCATCCAATCGCGATCTGCCCACCATGATCCAGGCTGGCACCTTCCGCGAAGATTTGTACTACCGCCTGAAAGTTGTCGATCTCGAAATTCCCTCGCTACGCGAGCACAAGGAAGATATTCCCGCACTGGTAGGTCTGTTTGTGCAGCAAAATAATCAGCGCATGGGGTTAAATATCAGCGACATTTCAGAACGCACCATGCAAGTGCTGGTACAGCACAATTGGCCGGGCAATATTCGCGAGCTTCGCAATGTCATTGAGCGCGCCATGCTCTTCTGCGATGATGCCTTGATCGACCTGCCGCATCTCTCGCCTGAATTCCAGCATCCATAAATATAGCGCCTTTGATTCAAAAAGAAGGTTGGGAAGCCATGGCTTCCCAACCTTCTTTTTAGATTCAAACTGGAACAGTTCTTGCAACACACAGCACAGCACCCAGGAGCGTATTATGCCCAACCTACAAACCACCGATATTCTACTCGCCATGATCCTCAGCCTTTTCCTGCTGGGCGTAATCACGTTCGCCAGCGGTGTGATTATTCTGCTCACCCGTACGGTTGGGCGCGATGTCAATGCCATCACTTCCAGCACCAGCAAATTGGCACAGAAAGCCCTCGCCAATGACATCGCCGGGCTGGTTGGCAATGCCTCGGTTTTGCTGAATGCCACCAACGAAATGGTGCGCACCAGCGCGGGAGTTGGCGTACTGCTGCTCTTTTTGGGCTTGTTGTTAATAGGGATTGCACTCGGCTTGACGGTTTATTTCTTGGGAGGATCAGCTACTTATGACGCGCTCATCTATAATCGTTGACCTGAAACATATTCTGGCGAAAAACGACTGGTCATGCGTGATTGCAGCCCTGCGGCAGGATTCCCTTGTATGGCAGGCACTCCAAAACGTGGATTTCAGGTTGGCCGCCATCAACAAGCTGGGGGCTGCCCCCGAAGCCTGGACGCCCGCCAATTTGGCCCTGCTTGCCCTGGGCAGCGACCTGCGCACAGAACATATTCACGCAGCCAAGAATATTCATCCCGAGCTAATCGCCCAGGTCTATCTGGCATCACAATCCAATCACACGGATCAACCTTCCTCCCCCACACTGGCGCAGGCTGGTTTACTCGCGCTGGAGATGATCACAAAACCCTATCAATGGGCAGGACTGCCCGACAACGATCTCAACAAGTGCGCACTGGCCTGCCTATTCGCGGCCATCCCCAACCCAGATGTTCTATTGCAAACCATTCGTGTTGAACAGGCCATGCATATTGTTCTCGCAAACCCATTACCGTTGGATATCCAGATCGCACATATTGGCAACCGCCTACATAGCGCCCCAACCAAGGAACAGTTATCCGCCTTGAATTCGCTTCGCGAACAACGCCCAGAAATCGCCGCAAAACTGGCGCAGGAGAGTTCGCAATTTACCACACAACCACACAACGTCCAACGCGAAAACGCCACCTCCAAGGGCGTAACCGCCATACTCCGCACGTCGCTCGACAACCTACAAGAAATGCTCCAACTGGTTGATATGCAGCAGCTTGCCGGCGAATCCCAGGATGCTCGCGCAGGACTGGCATCCGCTCAGAATGCCGCTCATCAGATTCAAATCTCGATTGCGCTGGAACTGGCAAAAAGCGCCATCCAAGAGGGGAACTCCGAGGCCGCTCTGGCAATCTGGCAAGAAGTTGGCGAACAAGCTCAACCAGAGCAAACCGCCAGCCTGGTAATGTTCCTGATGGATCATGACAATCTCAGCGCGGCAAAATCATTGGCAGAACGTCTACAAACAGCACAGGATGAACCTAACGCTCTGGCTCTGCTGGCCGATGCGCGTCTGGCAATGCTCAGTGGCGATATGGCCGGTGGCCGAACGCTGGCCCAAGATGCCCTGAACCGAATTTCCGCATCCACCACCATCGCCTGGGATGCGGTTGCCCTCGCACATCTACTGCTGGAACTGGGGATGCACAAACCCGCAATTGAGATTGGCGAAGAATATATTCAACACAATCCAAATAACGCCGCGGTTGCCCAACTGCTGGCGACTGCCTACCGTCAGATTGGAGAAACCGAAACGATGTTGTATTGGTCGCACCTGTCGGTTGCGTTGGAGCCGGGGAATATCGTCTTGCAACGCGAGTTGGCCGATGCGCTGGAATTGCACAATGAATGGCAACAAGCCCTGGAAATCCGTCAGAGCATTGTGCAGCACAGTGATAGCCCGACCCCCGCAGATCAGCGCGCTTTTGCGAAAACTGCGCTGCGTAGTGGTTTGCCGCAACGCGCCGCCGAAACCGCACAGACATTGATTTTGAGCAATCCGCAAGACGGTGGGGCTTTGGCTCTGATGGGTCAAGCTCTCGTCGAATTGGGACAACCGAAAGAGGCCTTACAGCTCTTCGAGAAAGCCATTCAAATTTCACCGCTGAGTAGTGATCCCTGGCTGGCGTTGGCCGATTTTTACCAGAATCAACACCAATGGCAGGAAGCGCTCCACACGCTGCAAACCGCTGCCAGATCTGTACCGGAGGCACCCGAAGTCCTGCTAGCACTCGGGCAGGCGCACCAGTCTTTGGGCGATGTCACGCAGGCACTCGAATGTTTCCGCAAAGCCGCACATATCGTCGACAGCAGTTTCCCGGCGATTTTTGGGATGCTGCATATCGAGATTCAGCTTGCGCTGGGGAACGCCCTGCTCGCACTCGGTCATGCGAAAGATGCGCGTCAAACACTCGAAATGGCTTATCATCAGGCATCAGGCAACAAGAGCCTGGCGCACGCCTTCGCTCGCAGCCTGACAGCCACCGGTCATCCCCAAGAAGCTGCACCATTGCTTGCAAGCCTGTTGGAAACACCTGGTGACGTACCGCTCGAACTGGATTACGCCCGCGCTTTGTTTGGCATGCGCACGCACAGCAAAGAAGCTGAAACCGTGCTCAAAAATATTTTGTTGCGCGATGCCAAAAACGCCGAAGCCACTGCGCTAATTGCCGAGGTCTTGGAATACAACGGCGATCCTCAAGCTGCGCTGGCCGCCTATCGCACCGCACTGAGCAGCAGTCTGGGGCAAAATTCGCTGCAATCCAAATCACTGGCATTGGGGCTGGGGCGTCTGGCATTGGCTGAAAATCAGAGTGAAACGGCCTTGGCTGTGTTGGAACATGTCTGGCAGCAGTATCCCGCTGACGCCCAGATTGCCCGCCTGCTCACTCAGGCCTATAAAGCGAATGATCTAACATCCCAATCGCTGCAAACCGCCCAGGTGGTGTTACAGGCTGAACTCAATAATCCTGAAAGCGTGCTTTGGTTCGTTGAGCAAGCACTCGATAGCAACGCTCCTGATCAGGCGCTGGCGGCCCTCAACAAGAGCCTGAAAAATGAGAGCAGCCAGCCGCGCCTGCATTTGCGACGTGGTCAAGTGTTACTCCAGGCCAAAGAATATTCGGCGGCACTGCGCGCATTTGAACATGTCGCAATGATGGAAAATGCCGCCCCGCCCGATTTAGGGGATGCCGCCGAAGGTTTACTGGCTGTCGATAAGCCACAACAAGCCGTCGTTAGCTTCGAGCGCGCCATTCGAATGGCGCAGGAAGATACTACTCACAAGCACGCCGGTTTGCAGTTTGCTCTACTGAAAAAATTAGCCGCCACGCAGAAAACACTGAATAATCCGTCTGGAGCACTTTCTGCGCTTGATGAAGCGCTGGTACTTAAGCCTGCTGATACGAAACTGGTCAACGAAAAAGCAGC